>JAMDDG010000362.1 GCA_023488865.1 Bacteroidota bacterium
TCAAATGGTTTCTTTCCGGCAAGTAATTCGGAGTTGTTTATTCCTGGTAAGGAGATTGAAATATTGGCTGGAACGACCAACGATCCGGTCTCTCTTTTCAAGGGTGCCTCTGTTGTCCATGGTTATCGTTCCGTTTTTTGCTTCAGAATTTCAAGCACGCGTTCCACGCACTCACTTACAATGGCTTGTTTTTCCTCTGGGGGGGAAGAGGAAGAGGTGGCTCCACCCGAATCCGGGTTGGTTACCTCAACGTTAATCACAACTTCATCGATGATAACTGGCATAATTTATTGACTATCTATTGTAAAATATTGATAATAAAGCTGAAGAGATTCGACCACGACGGCGTTATTGGATGAATTAAAATCACTGACCGACCACTTCGTAGGATAAGCATTGATGAGATGCCAGGTAATGAGCGGCTCGTGATTTTGGTTCAGCAGCTTGATGAACACCTCTTTGGGTTGAATGTCAAAGTTGTTGATACACTGTTCGATCCAATCTGTCAATTCCGACCGGATGAGTAATCCGCGTTTCAGCATCAGTTCTGTATAACGTACCCCACCGGGGTATTTCTGTACAAAACGGTTTTCACCACCTTCCGCTACCTCCTCCGTCTTTATCTCGGCAGAAAGTCCGGTTACCTCGGTAAACCGCACATCATCCCCATTGGTGGAAAGGTCAGGGACTTCCACCTTGAAATGAAAACCGACAGGAGGATAGTAGTTGGCCATTATTCGTTTTGTATTTCAAGTCCTTCGTGTGCCAATTCGATGGATTCGATCGCAACTTCATTCCCGGATGCTTTGAGCTGCGGCCCTTCTACCTTAACAGGAAACGCGTTATGGGCTTTCCAGACCATAACCGGGGCATGCTCTTCGTTCAGCAGGCTGATGACCAGATCGCGGCGCTCAACGGTATTTAGTTTGATCGTACTGAGCCATTTGAAAAAGTCGTTGTCGCTTTTGACCACCCCGCGTTTCAACGTGATATTACTGAACTTGCGGAGTCCCGGCATTTTGATGGAAGAGTATTCCGGGAAAGAGCCATCGCGGTATTCGATGGCCTGATTTTCCTGTGTAAGGCCGGTTACTTCAGAAAAGCCGACCCTGTTTCCACCCCACTCAACCGTGAAATGAAAAACTGGTAAAGGATAGTTTGCTGCCATTTTTTATTGATTTATTAGTTTGAAATTTAATATCTCTTTGTGTCCTTTGCGTATAACTTTTGTGACCTTCGTGGTAAATTCATCTTTCGGCCCTTCGACAAGCTCAGGGACCGGTATTCCAAAATCCAAAATTGAAAATCCAAAATCATCAGGATGTTTGTAATTTGTGGGAGAACTTCAGGATGATGAATTCTGCAGGACGAACAACCGCCATTCCGATTTCGACATTCATTCTCCCCTCTAAGATGTCCTGTGCCGTCATGGTAGTGCCAAGGCCGCAACGGACGAAAAATGCCTCTTTCGTGGTTGCGCCTGCCAGCGCGCCCTCACGCCATTTTTGGGTAAGGTAGTTTTCGATCATTCCGCGTACTTTAACCCAGGTATTGGCATCGTTTGGTTCAAAAACAGCCCAGTAGGTTGATTTCTTTACCGACTCTTCCACCATATTGAAGAAGCGGCGGACCGGTATGTAGCGCCATTCGTTGTCGTTTCCGGCTAAGGTCCGGGCTCCCCAAACCAGGGTACCTTTGCCGGAGAAAGCCCTGATGGCATTGATCGATTTGCCGGTATCAGAATCGACATTCAAGACATCCTGGTGGGCATTGTCAAGTTTGATGACCGGTTCAATTACACCGGCCAGGCTCAGATTGGCAGGAGCTTTCCATACTCCGCGGTTTTTGTCGGTAGTGGCATAGGCACCGGCTACTGCCCCACTCGGAGGCAGTACCACAAAGTGGTTTTTTAACTCCCCTTTCACAAAATTGTAAATGGCTGTCTTTGAGTTCTTCAGCGTGTCCAATGTGACAGAACCACCCGGATGGGTCACTGTAACATTTGTTTCACCCGCATTCAGATAGAAGTTCATCGTTGTTTTGATAAAAGGATAGTAAGCACTTCCGTATTTCAGGTTGTTATTGCCGAAATAACCTCTGTTGGTGCTTAACGTCGTGCTGTCGAGAGAAGTGTTCCCGTCAAAAATATCGAAGATGGCAAACCGGTCGCCGAGGGTATTGCACTGCAACAGGACCGCCTGTACCAAAGTGGTATAGTCGGCTGTAGTTAGTTTAACAGCTTCCGGAATGACAATCAGGGTAGGTTCATCCACCAGGGCCAGTTTATCCAATCCGTCCTGCAAACCGTACATGGTTGCCTTCACGCTACCAGAATCTCCGGCAAGATCAATTGTAGGGGATGTTTGATATGTTCCGACCGATATAATATAACACTGGCCTCCCCCGTTGTCGAAAAACATCTTCACACTGTAATACAACTGGTAAGTAAGTGTCGGTTCAGTGAATGAGGAAAGGGTCACGCCCCCCAGGCTATCTACGCCGACCGAAACAGCGATAGCCTCCTCGTGCTGGACGCCAAAGTAGGTCTCAAACTCTTTCAGTGAGTAGATTTTGGTAGGTACCAGGATCAAATCGTCTGCCAGTTTTTTGGTAGCAAAAGCAGTGTAGCCTATAAAGGCCGGAATAGCGGTTTCAACTTCTGCCACAGAAGGTGGAAAGACAGAAATTTCTTCCACGTAAACGTCAGGTGTTCTGTAAGTTGTCATAGTTGATTTTTTTTATGGTTTCGAAATTTGGATGATCATATCTGAGTTGGATTTATCAATTCCAGGCAAGGGAAGGTGCTTGATGATCACGTCGTTGTTTTTACTTAGCTGAATCTTTCTTCTGGCTTTCTCGAGCCTTGGAACCGGGCTTTGTGATTTGAAAAGCACTACCCTTGAACTGCTGTTGGTCAGTAAGGAAGGTGAAATGTCGGTTGCCGTGAAAGCGCCCTGGCCCACTTTGGTAAAATGGACCTGAGGCCGGGTATCTTCGTTGTACCCGGCGTCGGTCACAGAAAGGTGGTTCAGATCGGCTAAGGCGTAGTTTTTAGCTACGATATAAAATTTCAGGGTCTCTTCTTTGGCTGTAAAATTAAGGGTGAATTCAGGCGGAACCGGGATTAAAAAATCATCGGTTACCCGGATCTCCAGAATTCCAAAAGTCTGCCTGCGCGCCAGGTCCGGATCGACATAATACAGGCTCTTTTTGGTTGAACTGCCCAGTTTCTCATTCAGGATGTAGACATCGGGCGGATATCCGGTCAGGTCAACGGAAACAGGGGTTGTATCATCTGTATCCGAAATAGTTTTAGTCTGCAAAATGTGACTGTCGCCGTCTTTCACTGATACCGTGAGTGGCCGGCCGATTTTGGTAAGCGGGTAGGCAAACAACGCGCCGGTTAGCAATACTTCCAACGGAGGATCAAACGTTAGAGGAGAGGCCAGATTGCGGTAGAGTGGTACTGATCCTGCCTTAAAATCTAATTTTGTAAAGTTGCTGAAATATGCATTGTTCAATTTAAGTCCGATTCGGAGCGTAATCCCGG
>JAMDDG010000154.1:0-8220 GCA_023488865.1 Bacteroidota bacterium
AAGGATGGCCTTTTTTTGTTATTTTCGATTGCGGATTTTCGATTTTAGATTGCCGGTCCTTGAAGATTCGGTTCCTGAGCCTGTCGAAGGGGCGAGGGGGCGAAGGGGGCGAAGGGGCGAGGTACTAAATTGCGACTCCATGGACCGGTCCCCGAGCTTGTCGAGGGGATCGAATCCTCATGGGCCAAAATCCAAAATCCAAAATTTCATCCTGCATTTAAACCATTTACCTACTTGTCAGTCAAAGTTCTGTAATTATCAGTGAAAATGTCGACTAACAAGAATATACTTAAGAACAATCACTCATGAAGATTGAGATCAAAGGGCTCAACAAAGTCTACCGCAATGGCAATCACGCGATTAAGGATGTGAACATGACCATCGAAAGCGGCATGTTCGGTTTGCTGGGCCCCAACGGCGCCGGGAAATCTACCCTGATGAGGATCCTGGTAACTTTAATGAAACCCTCCTCCGGGCAGGTACTCGTGAACGGATTGGACCTGATGAAAGACCGAAAGGAGATTAGGTCAATGCTCGGATACCTCCCACAGGACTTTCGTTTTTTCACCAAACTTAAAACCTACGAATTTTTGGATTATGCAGCCCGCCTGGCTGGCATAACCAATTCTAAGATCAGGAAAGATACGGTAGAAAAAATGTTGGAAGAAGTAGGGCTTTATGAAGCCAGGAACCGTTTTGCCAACAACCTCTCCGGAGGTATGAAACGCCGGCTCGGTATTGCCCAGGCATTGATCGGCGATCCCAAACTGATCATCGTGGATGAACCGACCACCGGATTGGATCCGGAAGAGCGGATCAGGTTCCGAAACCTGCTTACCCGGGTTAGCGACAAAGACGTTGTGATCATCCTTTCTACCCATATCGTCGGTGATATTTCCAGTACCTGTACCGATATGGCGCTGATGAACAGAGGTGTTTTATCTTACAAAGGCTCACCCGAAAGACTGATTGAGTTTGCCAAAGACAATGTTTGGAAAATCAAGGCTACCGAAACCGAGTATTTTGAGATACAGGAGAAATACCCGATTATCTCTTCCATTCCTTCGGAGGAAGGATGGGAAGTGCAGGTTGTTTCCAAAGAGATCAATGGATATCTGGGTGAAAGGATTGAACCGAACCTGGAGCATGCCTACGTTAATTTTATGGAAAACGAACTCAACCAGAAATGGATTGAGATATAAGTCTTTTTTAAAGATTTAATCAGAAAAAATAAAACACCTGATAATGAGAGCAATTCACAACATAATCGCGGTAGCAAAATACGAATCCAAGACCTTATTCAGAAGTTGGTTCTTTCGTATTTTTTCCATTTTATCCTTAGTCTTTGTATTTTTTTACAATTTTATAACGCAGACAGGGATCGGCTGGCCCAATCAGGACATGATTGCTTTGCCTTCCATGATTCCGTTCACCAATTTATACATCATCAACCTGGCGCAGGCAGTTATTGCCGTTTTCCTTGCTTCTGAATTTTTAAAACAGGATAAAAAGCTGGATACCACAGAAGTGGTTTACATGCGGTCGATCACGAATGCAGATTATGTCATCGGCAAAACCCTCGGTAATATTTGGGTCTTTGTGATATTGAATTTGATCGCGTTGGGCATGGTTGCCGTTTTTAACCTCGCTTCACCCTATACGCGTTTTAATCTGCTTCCTTACATCTACTATTTCCTGCTGATCAGTTTGCCCACCCTGATTTTCATTATGGGCTTCTCCTTTTTCCTGATGTCTGTCATTAAAAATCAGGCAGTAACCTTCCTTGTATTGTTAGGCTATATTGCTGCAACCCTGTTTTATCTGCAGAATAAATTTCACTACATTTTTGATTACATGGCCTTTAAGTTGCCTATGACCTGGTCGGAGGTAGTTGGATTTTCATCTTTGAAAGAGATCCTGATACACAGGGGAATCTATTTTTTCCTGGGACTTGGGTTCATTGGGCTTACGATCTTGTTACTAAAGCGTTTATCGCAGTCCAAATTTGTCAAAGAGGTTGTTATCGCTTTCTCCGCTTTTTTCCTTGTTACAGGTGTAATCCTTGGATTCATCTACATCCGGAAGATTACGAACGAAGAGGACCACCGCAGTAAAATGCTGGAAATCAACAATCGCTATGCAGGGATGAAAGTTGTGCAGATTCAATCCTATAACATTGAACTTGAACATTTGGGCAATCAGATTGCGGTAACAGCAACCCTGAACATTAAAAATGCAGAAAAGGAAGCAATAAATGAATTTGTGCTCACTTTGAATCCCGGACTGGAAGTCCAACAACTTTCGGGCGCCCGATACACCAGGGAAATGCAGGTTCTCAAAATTCAACCTGAAAAAGCACTTCAACCAGGTGATTCATTGAAGATTAGTATTCAATACAAGGGAAAGATCGATGAATCTCTCTGTTACCTCGACCAAACCCCGCTGCAGCTCGAAGAATGGAAAAACAACCCGAATGGGGTAACGGACAAGAAACATGCGTTTGTCACACCTGATTATTTGTTGTTGACTCCCGAAAACCGTTGGTACCCAACAGCAGGGGTCAGCTACTCTTCCAAAGGGCTGAACTGGCTCACAACCCAATTCTCACAATTCCAGCTAAGGGTCAAAGCGGCTAAAGGATTGACGGTTTTATCACAAGGGAAGAAAACGGAAGATACCAACGGAACAACCCTTTTTCAACCCGAGCAGCCATTGACCCAAATATCGCTGGCAATTGGAAAATATCAGACCCGGTCCGTAACAGTTGACAATGTTAATTACACACTCAGTTTTTTCAATGGGCACAATACCTTTGACCCATACTTCAAGGTACTTACCGATTCCATCGTTCCTGTTATCAGGGATGTAAAGAGGTCGTGGGAAATCAGGATACACAGGGAATACCCCTTCCAAAGGCTTCAGCTTATTGAAATTCCGGTTCAGTTCTGCTCTTTCAACCATGCCTGGAGCAGTGCGGAGGAGCAGGTCCAGCCTGAAACGGTTTATCTTGCCGAAGGCGGGTTCAAGATGAACGGGACGAATTTTGCAGCAGTAAAAAAAATGATGAAGAACCGAAACCATGACCATAATGACAACGAAACAATCTCTCCCCGTGAAACCGAAGCCAATAATCTGAAGCGGTTTATCAACGATACATTTTTAAGCAGTAAAGTTGACCCATTTGGTTCTTTTCGCGGGATCAGGATTGGAGGTGGCGGGCCAAACATCAACACAACCGATATTCCTAATCCCTACTTTATTTTTCCCAATTATTACAACTACCTTAATTTTATAGCTTCCCCTGCATATCCTATTACAAACAGGGTCGTTGAATCCTATCTCTCTAAAAGTGCAACGGAAGGTGGCAACATTTTTATTCGTACCATGATGGGGCTTTCAGGCGATGAAAAAGGAAATATCGCATTGCAAAACAGATCTTTTGCAGATATTCTTGAAAAACAAGAAAATTCTGATATTTTGAACAATGTCATTCAGACCAAAAGTGGTTTCCTCTTCGCCCTGATGAAAGGAGCTGTTGGTCCTGAAAAATTTGATGACTTTTTGCGTGGCTTTCTGGATGACCGTAAATTCAGGATAATTCAGGTAGAAGAGCTCAACCAGGAGATGCGAAGCAAATTCAACCTCGACCTTGATCAGTATTTGCCACAATGGTACACCTCCTCGTCACTGCCCGGTTACATCCTTGTGGACACCAAAGCTTTTAAAATTCAAAAAGACAACCAGATCAAGACAGTAGTCTCCTTTATCCTTACCAATACAGAGAATATTTCCGGGGCGATTACAGTTATGTTCAGGCTCGGCGGTTTTGGAGGAGGAGGAATGCGTAGAAGGGGCGGCGGCGGAGGCAGCGATGAAAACATCGAAAAGACGGTGGTCATCGGCGCTAAGGAGTCGAAACGTATTACCTTCCTGCTGAACAGGGACCCGAGGATGATGACAATAAACACTTATGCCTCCCACAATCTGCCCTCAACCATCTCACAAAGGTTCGACAAACTGGAGCTTGATCCGAAAGGGGAAGGTTCTGATAGTGAAGAAGTAATCCCTTACACGGATGGTTCAGAAACAAACGAAATTATTGTTGATAATGAAGACAAGGGATTCAGACTGGAAGAACCTGTTTCAAAGAGTTTTATCAAAAAATTATTTACATCAGAAGTTCCGGACGATGAATTAAAATACAAAGGGATGAATCTTTGGAACCCGCAGGCGGAATGGACCCTTACCTCCAACGAACAGTTTTATGGAAAACAGATACGTTCTGCCTATTACTGTAAAGGGGGCACAGGCGAGAGAAAAGCCATATGGAGTGTTCCAATTAAAGAAGGTGGCTATTACAAATTGTATGCCTACATCCCTAAAATCCGTATTAACTTCAGAGGTGGGGACAATCATCCCGATGAAGTTTATGAATTCATCGTCACCCATGACGATGGGGTCGATCATCCGCTTGTCAAAGCAGATCCCAGGGAAAGTACCTGGGTTGAAGTGGGAAGCTATCACTTTTCTTCCGACTCGGCCAAAATAGAACTTACCAATAACACAAAAGCCAGAATTGTCTTTGCAGACGCAGTAAAACTCGTAAAGGAAAAATAAAAAAGTCTATCATGCATATTCCAATTGGCCTTTAAAAAACAAATTATTCATCATATGAAAAAGATAACATCACTTGTGTTTTTAATGAGTTTGCTCCTTTTTTTTGGTTACAGATCCCAGGGACAAACAATCCTTACCCTTGAAAAAGCAATGGAAATCGCGGTTGTAAATAGTCCGAGCATCCAGGGTACTTTGCTCAACCTTCAAAGGACCACGGAATCTTTAAATGCGCAACGGGCCGGCCTGAAATCCAAATTTGCACTTAGTGTAAATCCGATCGATTACAGCAATAGCAGGAAATTTGATAACCGTACCTCCTCATGGTTCACCAACAAATTGATCAATTCATCGGGAACTTTTAGGGTAGATCAGCCGATTCTTGCCACTAACGGAAAAATTTCGCTGGTAAATACGTTTGGCTGGCAATCTAATACCTCCGATGCCACCGGTAGACCTATCGTCAACAATGTTTTTTTGAATAACCTTTATCTTAGTCTTTCGCAACCTCTTTTTACTTACAACCGTACCAAAGTTGCCCTGAAAACGCTGGAGCTGAACAATGAAAATGCCCAACTTAGTTATGCCATGCAAAGGTTAGCGTTGGAAAAAACTGTTTCGCAGCTTTTCTACAACGTCTATATGGCACAAATGAGCCTCTCCATCCGTCAGGATGAAAATGACAACACGCAAAAAAGTTATGATATCATAAAAAACAAAGTAGATGCCGGTTTGGCAGCCAAAGAGCAGTTGTTCCAGGCCGCTGTTAACCTCGAAACGGCCAAATCTAGCCTCGCCTCTGCCCGGGTTTCCCTGGAAAGTGCAAAAGACCAGTTCAAACAATACATCGGAATGGATATTTTTGAAGAGATTTCCGTGATTACAGACGTTTCTGTCGCCCCGATCGAGGTGGACGGGAAAAAGGCCCTTGAACACGGTTTGGCTACCCGTATGGAACTTCGCCAGCGTCAGATCAGCATTGAGAACTCCCAGTTTGACCTGATCGCCATTAAGGCACAAAATGAATTCAAGGGCGATTTGTCCCTTTCAATCGGTATGTCAGGCGATGACCCAACGCTAAAAAACGTCTATGATAAACCCACACAGAGCCCGCATTACGGAATTACCTTTAACATCCCAATCTTTGACTGGGGCCAGCGAGCTGCGCAAATCAGGGCCCAAAATGCCGTTGTCAATACCCAGAAATTGAATTATTCCAATCAGGAAATCCAAATAAAAGTTGATATCAGACAGGTAATCAGGAATCTGAGTAATTTAAAAGATCAAATTTCAATTGCCCTTCAGAACCAGCAGAACTCTCAACTCACTTACGACATTAACCTCGAGAGGTTTAAAAACGGGGATTTAACGAGTATGGACCTGAATCTTTACCAGGTACAGCTATCAAATAATAAGATGGCATATGCCCAGGCCCTGATCAATTACAAACTGGAACTACTGAACCTCAAAATTCAATCACTTTATGACTTCACTACCAACCAACCGGTCATTCCTGAACAATATCTGAAAGCAAAAAATAATTAATCAATAGAAAATAATAATAAAATGAAAATCAATAAATTGTGGAGATTCATCTTTTTCCTTCCTATCCTGGCCTCTTGTGGCAACCAACAAAGTCAGCTCCAAAATGACATCGCCGTCCCGGTTTCCGTCATGGATGTAAAAAAAGGGCCTATCGTGCAGTATATCAACAGTACTGGAACCGCCAATGCAGCAAGTCAGGTGGTATTAAACACCGAAATGGCCGGAAATTATACCCTTTGCATCAACCCCAAAACAGGGCAACCGTTTAAACTCGGCGATATGGTTGATAAGGGTACCGTGATCGTCAAGCTTGATAATCCCGAATATGTAAACAATATTTCGTATGATACCAAGAAGCTGAATTTCGAGATCGCCGGTCTTGAATACGAGAAACAAAAATCATTGTACGAAAAGGGCGGAGTCACTTTACGGGACACAAAAAATGCAGAAGTTGCCCTTGCCAATGCTAAAACCAGTTTTGAAGATGCAAAAATCCAGATGCAAAAGAAGGAGGTAAAAGCCTTATTTCGCGGCGTTATTGTGGACATTCCACACATTACCAATAATGTGCGTATCAACTCAGGAACTGCCGTGGTCACCCTGATGGATTACAGTAAATTAACCATGGATGTTAACCTCCCTGAAAAATACCTGACAACTATCAAGTTAGGACAGGAGGTAAATATCACCAACTATACAATGCCAAACGATACCCTGAAAGCCCAGATCAGCCAGCTTTCACCGGTTGTCAGCACAGAGACGCGGACTTTTATGGGTAGAATGACCATTGACAATCCTAATTTAAAATTGCGCCCGGGCATGTTTGTCAAAGCAGATATTGAAATTGCCAGGAAAGAAAGTGCGATTGTTATTCCTAAAAACATTATTGTAGCCGGCGGAAGGGGCAAAACCATTTTCATTGTTGAAAGAGACGCTGCACAGCGCAGGACCATCGTTACCGGACTGGAAAATGAAAAATCGGTCGAAGTAATAGAAGGGTTAAAAGCCAATACCCGTCTGGTTGTCAAAGGTTTCGAAACGCTGAGGGACAACTCTAAAGTTAAGATCGTCAAATAGTTTACCTGTTCGTCAGGCAAAATTTTTAAAATAATTTCCGAATGAAGAAATTGACAAATTTTGCAGTCAACTACCCGGTTACCATCCTGATGATGGTACTGGGGGTACTGCTGCTTGGTGTCATCTCCTATCAAAAATTGGGGATAGATCTTTTCCCCGACCTGAATTCCCCCAAGGTTTTCGTTGAAATCAAGTCCGGAGAGAGGCCCCCGGAAGAGATGGAAAAGCTATATGTTTCCAACATCGAAGCAATTGCGTCCCGTCAAAGCGGGGTCTTGCAGACTTCTTCCATTTCGCAGACAGGATCAGCCCAAATAACCGTTGAGTACGCCTGGAACAAGGACATGGATGAGGCATTTCTGGATCTTCAGAAGGCACTGACAAGTTATTCACAAAACAGCCAGATAACGGAGTTAACCATCACCCAGCACGATCCGAACACCAAACCGGCCATGATCGTTGGAATGTCGCATACCACCATCAAAGACATGAATGAATTGAGGAAAGTGGCCGAAAACTACATCCGCAATGAATTAGTCCGGATAGAAGGAGTAGCCCAGGTCGACCTGAGCGGAATTGAACAAAACGAAGTCCGGATTGACACTGATCCCTATGCCCTTGAATCTTACAATTTAACAGTAGACCAGCTTTCATCCAAAATCCAGTCATACAACAGGAGTATTTCAGGAGGAACGATCACCGAAACCGGATTGCAATATGTTGTGAAAGGAGTAAGCCTTTTACAGGACAAGGAAGATTTTGAAAACCTGATCGTTGGTTATAAAAGTACGGTTGCCGGGAGTACCACTGCCGATAAAGCGCCCATCTTTTTAAAGGACATCGCCAAGGTCAGCTTTGAGAACAAAGAACCTGTCAACATCGTGCGCATAAATGGCGAACGCTGCATAGCCCTTTCCATCTACAAAGAGACGAAATACAATACGGTCAAGGCTGTTGAAGAAATCAACAAAACATTGGCAACCA
>JAMDDG010000154.1:9019-16332 GCA_023488865.1 Bacteroidota bacterium
AGAGATGGTAAAAGAACTGCTGGGCGACAATTTACAAGGGATTTTCTCAAGGATCGGACCCTCTACCGGGTTATCAACCAGTGACCAATCTATCTTTGAGGGAGAAAATACGGCAGAGATAAAAGTTCTCCTGAAACCGGATGTAAATATCAGCTCCTCCAAAGTAATTGCTGCAATTGCAGGTTGGTATGCAAAAAATCCCGATATGGAAGTCAGTTTTTCACAGGACGAGACTGCCCTGCAAAGTATTTTGGGAAACAGTGAAGCGCCCATGGTCGTAGAGGTTAAAGGTGACGATCTGGTTGTTTTGGACTCTTTGACCCATCGCACAAAAAATGCGATTCAGGACGTACCCGGATTGTACAACTTCACGACCAATATGGACCAGGGATATCCTGAATACAACGTGATGGTTGACCGTTTCCGTGCAGGTACCTTTAATTTGGCCGTAAGTGATATCGTTACCCAGGTAACGGCCAAACTGACCGGTCAACTGGTGGGGCAATTTGACAAGAACGGTGAGTTAAGGGATATTACCATCCATTTACCCAAATTGGGGATGTCCGAATTGGGGGATGTGACCATCCGAAGCGGGACCACGGTTGTAAGGCTGGGAGAAGTTGCCACGTTAAAAGAAGCAATGGCCCCCAAAGAGATCTATCACAGCAACCAGATACGGGTGGGAAAAGTGATGGCCGACTTGAAAAAAGGGGCCTCACTGGATAAAATCTCCAACGAGATTCAAACTAAAATTTCAGCTATTGACCTTCCGGCAGACTATCGTTTTAAAATTGCCGGGGAGGAACAAAAACGGCAGGAATCCTGGACCAATTTAAGATTTGCCTTACTTTTATCCATTGTATTGGTTTACATGGTTTTGGCAGCAAAATTTGAATCTTTGGTACATCCTTTTGTCATCTTACTTTCCATTCCTTTTGCTATCGTCGGAACGGTCATTCTCTTTTATATTGTCGGTCAGTCATTTAATATGATGGCCCTGATCGGGATTATCATGTTAGGTGGAATTGCCGTAAACGACTCCATCATCTTTGTTGACAGGATCAACCAGCTGCGCGAGCTGGGGATGGAGAAAAGGGCAGCCATTGCCCAGGCAGGACAACAAAGGTTAAGGCCTATCCTGATGACCAGTATCATAACCATCGTAGCGCTCGTTCCACTTACTTTGGGTTTTGGGGGCAGTGTTTCACTTAGGGCGCCTATGGCGCTTGCGGTAATTGGAGGTATGGTAACCAGCACACTGCTGACATTATTGGTGATTCCATGTGTTTATGATCTTTTGACAAGTAACAAACCCATCGGACAAGACAATTAAACCAACAATTTTGAACGGATGGACTTCATTATAAAAAGAAAAGTACTGATCAGCATGCTCTTCCTCGGGCTAAGCATGTTGGGATATGTTTCATGGAGAAACCTTTCCATGGAGCTATTCCCTAATGCCGAATTACCCGTGCTTTATGTGCAGGTAACGAGCCAGCAGGAAGTTGACCCGAAATTCATGGAAAGTCAGGCCATCATCCCTATCGAAGGGGCTATCGGTACGCTGCAGGGAATCGAAGAGATGGAATCTTCCTGTCAGTCGAGGAGGGGAACGATCATGGTCCAATTTAACAAGAAGGTCAATTTCAAATATACCTACCTCAAACTGCAGGAGAAGATTAGTGAGATCAAGGGCTCCATTCCGGCACAATTTACCGTAAAAGTGGTCAAAGTTGACCTGAATCAGGTAAACAGGCAATTCATGCAGTTGCAGGTCCGGGGGAGCGGTGGAATTGACCAGGTCAGGAACGTGACCGACTTGAAGATTAAACCCGATCTTCAAAACATCGATGGTATAGCCGGCATAAATATCTTTGGGGGCCACGAGAAAACCATTGAAATACAATTGGATGACGATGTATGCAA
The DNA here is from genome assembly GCA_023488865.1 of Bacteroidota bacterium. Classification (GTDB taxonomy): domain Bacteria; phylum Bacteroidota; class Bacteroidia; order Bacteroidales; family Prolixibacteraceae; genus CAINVV01. The sequence goes on from JAMDDG010000154.1 coordinate 10,946, forward strand.
TGCCTATAAAATTACTGCCAACACCATCAGGAACAAGATCTCACAAAACTACCGGTCACGGGCTTACGCAGGTGATATCTATGGCTCAAACCTGAAATATACGGTACAGATAACTTCCGAATACGATGACCTCTCCCAATTAGAAAACCTGGTGATAGCCGATGGCCCCATTTTGCTCAAAGATGTTGCCAAAGTTTATTATGGAACGAAAGAAGTCACTTCCTATTCGCGGGTCAACGGGAAAGATGCCGTATCGATCACGTTAATCAATGATGCCCAGTCCAATCTGATTGAACTTTCCAAGAAAACGTTGGAAGTCATTGACAAATTGAACAAGGAACTTGCATCAAAAGACATTGAGATTACTGTTCAAAACAATGCGGCCGATACGATGTCGAAGAACCTGAACCAGATTGGCGAGCTGGCGTTGGTAGGCGCCTTGCTGGCAATCTTCGTTCTTTGGATCTTCCTGAAAAATATACAACTCGTTTCGATTATAGCATTGGCTATTCCTATCTCTGTGCTTACCGCTTTCAACTTCTTCTATTATTCGGATATTACGATCAACAGCCTAACATTGGTGGGAATGGCTTTGGCGGTGGGAATATTGCTCGACAACAGTGTGGTCGTGCTCGAAAATATCTACCGGTTAAGGGCATCGGGTAAATCTCCGCGGGATGCAGTTATACAGGGAACCTCAGAAGTGTGGCGGTCGGTGCTCGCGGCTACAATGACTACTACGACCATTTTTCTTCCTTTTCTCTTTTCGGATAATTTTCTGATAAAGTTGCTTGGAAAGAATGTTGGGGTCTCCATCATCTCAACGCTTTTGGTGTCACTGGCAGTAGCCATGCTCCTTGTCCCTATGCTGGCCTACGCTTTCCTGAAGAAAAAAGCGGGCGGGAACATGGAATTTACCCAGGTCTCAACCCGCAACAAACCGGTTCAGGCTTATGTCATGCTCTTAAAATATTCGTTGCGAAAACCGGCCCAAACCATCGTAGGTGCGCTTGTAGTCTTCTTTGTGACGATTTTTATCTGTCTGGCAACAAGTATAAATACCCAGAAGGAGGTAACTACCAATGCTTTTCGTATCAATGTAACTTTGCCTTCCGGGTCTACCATCGAATCAAGCGACAAAGTCATCAGTGAGATTGAAAACAGGATCAAAGGTATTGAGGAGATCAAAGACGTTACCAGCAACATTCAGGTGGAGAGCGGCAGCGTTATGGTTGTGCTGAAAGAGGATTTCCAGAAAATCAAAAAACGTTCAATTGCGCAGATTCGCGATGAAGTAACGAATAAGACGAATGATGTCCCGGGCGGCACCATTGAAATCACGGACGCCTCTTCAACTATCGGGAGTACCGGCAGCATGGGCATAGGAAATACAGGCTCAGGCAATTTCATGGCGATGATGGGTGTCGGGTCAAACCAGGAACGTATCCTGATCAAAGGGCAGGACTTCGAAGTAATGAAGAATGTTGCATCAGATTTGCAATACTATTTGGAAAGCATGGAATCCATGAGAAATGTCCGGGTCAGTTTTTCCAACAACCGGCCCGAAGTGCACCTGGCATTTCATCCGCTTTTAATGAATGCCTATGATGTTTCACTGTCCAGTGTTTCCAACGAGTTAAACTCTTTCAGCAAGGAGATTTCCACCAATGTTCCGTTCAAACAGGGCAACGATCAGTACGATATCACCATCAAAGAGATGCCGAAAAAAGGGGAGACTGTTGAAGAAGCCAAAAGAAACAAATCGGCATTCGAACTAAGGACATTGCCTGTAGCCGACTCAAAAGGGGCATTTCATGAACTTCAAAACATCAGTGATGTGGTACTTTCATCCGGCTATGCCAATATCACCCGGGTGAACCAGGAAAAACAAATAGAGGTCCGCTACCAATTTGTAGCTGCAGCACAGGATTCAAAAGATCTTTTGGAATCCTACCGCGCAGAAGTGGACAAGATCGTTGAGAATTATAATTTGCCTTCAGGCATTGCCATCGAGGTGATTCACGAAGAAGATACCCTTAAGGATTTTTACTTCCTGATTTTTGCCGCTTTCTTCTTAATATTCATGATCCTGGCCTCTGTTTTTGAATCGGTTTCCACTCCGTTTGTGTTGATGTTCTCCATCCCGCTTGCAGCGATCGGCTCATTCCTTGGGTTAATTTTTACCCATAACTCACTGTTTAATGCCAATACCCTGATCGGATTTTTGATCTTGATAGGGGTGGTCGTAAACAATGGTATCATTCTGATTGATTATACCCAAATTCTCCGCAAACGCGGATACCGTAAAAACCGTGCATTGGTGATGGCCGGTATGTCGAGGCTTCGTCCAATACTCATTACTGCCATTGCAACCATCGCCGCCATGCTTCCACTCGCCATGGGCGATAACGAATATGTGGGCGCAATCGGGGCACCATTTGCCATCACGGTCATTGGCGGATTGAGCGTGAGTACTCTGCTCACCTTAGTTTTCATCCCGACTTTCTACTCCGGTCTCGAAACATCGCTGAACTGGATGAGAGGGCTGAACTGGAAATTGAAAGTAACACAAGGCATCCTTTTCGTGGGGGGTATTCTGCTTGTTTACAATAAGGTAGATGATTTTATGTGGAAGATGCTGGATATGATAGCGCTCGTCATCGTCGTACCCGGCGGTACCTGGTTTATCATGAACAGTTTGCGCAAAGCAAGAGAGACAGTAATTGACCCGGCCCAACAAATAACCATCAAAATCGCGAACTTGGTTAAGATTTACGACTGGGGAAGCAGGTTTGCCAGAGAATGGAAAGGAAACAGAAACATCCGTGAACGGGCAGGCCAACTTAAATATTTCCGCAAAATAAATGATTTCGATCTCTTTATCTGGCAGATTCCTGTGCTCGGCTTCCTGTTCTATTTTACCTTCTTCTACCTGCAGAACGGCATGTACACCCTTCTCTTCGCCGTTCTGATTTACCTGATGATGATGGGCATGTGGGGTCCGGTTTCTGAATACCTTATTTACAGGGCCGAAAAGGAAGGGAAGAAGTGGATGGACAAACTCGCAAAATTTGGCTATCAACTGATTTACTGGGGCTATCCGGTTCCCATTCTGATATTCTTTTATTTTCAATGGGAAAAGGTGGTAACTGTTGCCATACTTGGCGTAATCTGGTACTTTATCCTCTCCGTGGATACTACCGCGAAAAGGCTCTACCGCGATAACGTCAACATCGAACGATTGAAAGGCAGGTTTGCAGGTATCCGCAGGACATTCTACAAATTAGTCGAGCAGATGCCTTTGATTGGTCGTAAAAAAGATCCGTTCAAAGCGCTCAGGGGCGTTTCCCTGGAAATCAATACCGGTATGATTGGCTTACTCGGACCCAACGGGGCCGGAAAATCAACCATGATGCGGGTGATCTGCGGCATTTACGAACAAAGTTATGGCAAGGTCTGGATCAATGGCATCGATACCCAGGAAAAACGGGAGGAATTGCAAGGTTTGATTGGCTACTTGCCTCAGGAGTTCGGAACGTACGAAAATATGTCTGCCTACGAGTTTCTCGATTACCAAGCTATCCTCAAGGGACTTACCGATGGCGGATTAAGACATAAACGCATCGAATATGTATTAAGCTCCGTCCACCTTTGGGACCGCAAAGACGAAAAAATCGGAGGTTTCTCCGGAGGGATGAAACAGCGGATGGGCATCGCCCAGATATTGCTCCATCTCCCCCGGATACTGGTAGTAGATGAACCTACTGCCGGTTTGGATCCCCGCGAAAGGATCCGTTTCAGGAACCTGCTGGTCGAGTTAAGCCGCGAGCGTATCGTAATCTTCTCTACCCACATTATCGAGGATATTTCGAGCTCCTGTAACCAGGTAGCGGTAGTCAACCGGGGCGAACTGTGCTATGCCGGCCATCCGAACGACATGGTGAAGCTGGCTGAAGGATTCGTATGGCAGTTTACCATTCCCGCCAAAGAATTTGATGCCTTCCCGATGAAGGAACGGGTCATTCACCACATGCGTGAAGGCGACATGATCAAAATCCGCTTCCTTTCTGTCGAAAAACCAGCAGCAGACGCGATTGTCGTCAAGCCGGTGCTGGAAGAGGCATATTTGTGCATATTGAAAGGAATTACGAAGTAAAAATAGAAATAAGGGAATAAAATAGAAATAAATAGAAATTGGACATGCGTGATCAAATAAGAGAGAGCGCCTGTAAATAAAGGCCACAAATTCAAACCATCTTCCTGTTTCAACTTATTTCTATTTATTTCAACCTGTTTCTTTATTTCATTAACAATTTAGACATTAGAACCCCCATGGATAACGCAATTTGGAAAAGTAAACTGAAAAATAGGACCGATTTAATGCTGAAAATGGCCCGGTACAACCTGAAGATCATTTTTGCCGGTCGTTTTTTCTGGTTTGTACTTGCTTCATTGGTGTTTTATATTTTACTCTCCGTCAATCTGGTATTAAAAAATCCGGTCCTCAACTCCTCTGATGTCTATAGGATACTCTTCTTTCCCGGGATTTTACTAGTCTTCTACCCTACCGTATTTGGGATCCAGAACGATGCAGATTCCAGGATACTTGAGATCCTTTTCGGTATCCCGGATTATCGTTACAAAGTTTGGCTGATACGACTGCTTATGATCTTCCTGCTTACCTGGGCGATCCTGTATTTCTTTTGCTGGATTGGCTATTTTGGCCTGACCCCATTTTCTGTATTTAAAATGTCGTTCCAATTGATGTTCCCGGTATTCTTCTTAGGGTGTTTGGCATTTCTGATTTCCACCGTTGTGAAAAACGGGAATGGAACTGCCGTTGTGATGATCCTTATCGGCGTTTTTCTGCTGTTTATGAGCAATACATTCGCTAATACCCAATGGAATGTCTTTCACAATCCCTACAGCATTCCCCAGCGGATGAACGAAATGGTATGGGCACAGATCTCACAAAAAAACCGCATCTTCCTGGGTATCGGCAGTCTGATCTTTTTACTTGGCGGACTGACCAACCTCCAGCGGAGGGAAAAATTCCTCAAATAAGGGGGATTTTTATGAAAATAAACTAGAGCCCCGAAATAAATTCACACTTAGTTTTCGTGCTTTTAGTCTGAGTGGGTGTTTCAATTCCTGAAACACCTACTCTCTTTGTTATTACGCGCTGCCCCTTTAAACCGTAATATCAAGTTAATTTCTGACAGTTCTTGTCGAAAATTCAATTAGTAAATCAATGTTGTTTAGCCTTCGTATTCGGGCATAAAATATTATACTATAACTTTGTCAACGCTCCGGTCGTAGTCCGCTTTTAACCTGGTGCTCCAAAGCCCCCTGTTTAGCATGGACGCAGGATGTAGAGTAGATATTAT
>JAMDDG010000339.1:0-3940 GCA_023488865.1 Bacteroidota bacterium
CAATCAATCAGAAGAGTGCAATGTGCTAATACTCTGTTTTTATAAATGTGCATCGCACTTCCGGATATTTTTTTCCCGCCTAACAGGAAATCATTTTTTTCAGATAACTCAATGGATAAACCATTATTCGCCAAATAATTAAAAAGGGGTTGGGTCATAATTCTATAGGAGGCGTTTTCGCCGGGTTGAATAGACTGAATGAAACTTAAATTTAAATTTCCTTCGTCATGATATACAGTACCTCCTCCAGATAATCTCCTGGCTATTAATATGTTATTATCATGAACAAATTGTGAATTGATCTCTTTTTGAACTATTTGATGTTTCCCGACGACAACGCAGGGTCTGTTTATATATAAGAACAAGAAATCTTCTGTGCTATTTTTCAGTAGGATTTCTTCCGTTGCAAGATTCCTGTATGGATCAGAACTCGAAGAGATAAGCAGGTTCATAAGTAAAATAGAGTGATTCTTATGGGTTAAAATTTCAATTCAATAGCGTTTCCGTGATAAGATTTTCGCATGACTAATGAATAATCAGAAAAAAATTAACAAAGCAGAGATAAATGTGATTACAACAACTGCCCAACGATAAATGTGATCTTTGATCAGTTTCACTAATTTAATTCCTACAAATGCTCCCAGCATAACAAAAGGAATTACCATCAGATCGATCAGGATTGTTTCTTTGTGGATATTGTTCCATACAAAATATTGGAATGGAAGTTTGGTTAGGTTGATAATTGCAAAAAACCAGGCTGTTGTACCAATAAAATTTTTCTTTGGCAGATGTAAAGCCAGAAGATATACTGCAAAAACCGGACCTGCAACGTTCCCGATCATGGTCGCGAAGCCTCCCAAAATCCCAAATATGACTGCAAATAGGGGATGATCAGTCAGATTCTCTTTGTCTTTTTGGTGCCCATTATCGTTCCATACCATTAAACCCAAAGAAAACAAAACGGAGAGGGCAATAATGTGTTTAAATTGGTGGTCATCGACGAGTGTTCCTACCCAAAGTGCAATTAAAAGCCCCAGAAATGCCCAGGGGAGTGCCTTGAGCAGGGGTTTCCATTCTGCATGACGGTGGTAATAAATCACAGCAAAAAGATCACCAGTAATTAAAATAGGCAGTAGTACTCCGGTAGAGGCTTTTCCACCAAAGATCATTGCCATAACAGGGACGACAATCATGGAAACACCCGGTACCCCGGTTTTTGACATTCCGGAAAGGATAGCGCATACTCCAATAAGGGCGATATGGGTGTATGGCAACGATAAAAAAGTTTGAACAGCCTGCATTCTTAATAATTTTCTGTTTTGATTGGTTTTAACTATTTTTGCAAAAATTTTAAAGATAGTTTTTTAACGTACAAATTAATAGGATAATGGCAACTTTAGCAGATTTTCGTAATGGATTGTGTATTGAATTCAATGATCAGATATTTCAGATAGTCAGTTTTCAACATGTAAAACCTGGCAAAGGTCCAGCATTTGTACGTACAAAACTCAAGAACATGAAAACCGGAAGAGTGATTGACAATACTTTTTCAGGAGGGACTAAAATTAATACGGTTCGGGTTGAGAGAAGACCTTACCAATATCTTTACCATGATGAGACAGGTTACAACTTCATGAATGCAGAAACATTCGAACAGGTTAATATAGAAGCTGATATGGTTGAGAATGCCGATTTAATGAAAGAAGGCATGACTGTCGAGATTACTTATCATACAGAAACAGAAACCCCCCTGACCGTTGAACTGCCTCCCTTTATTGAATTAGAGATAACTTATGCAGAGCCCAGCGAACGTGGAAATACGGCCTCCTCAACCGCCTTAAAAGCTGTTACGGTTGAGTCTGGTGCAACCATCATGGTTCCCCTTTTTATCAATCAGGGGGATGTCATCAAAGTAGATACACGGGATCGTTCCTATTCGGAGCGGGTAAAGAGATAAATAGTTCAAAAAAAAGCCGGTTATTTGATTAACCGGCTTTTTTTGAGCTATTAAGATTTTAGATTATCAACATTGCATCTCCGTAAGCGCCAAAGCGGTATTTTTCTTTGATAGCTTCTTTGTAAGCATTCATCAGATTGTCGTAACCGGCAAAAGCACTAACCATCATAAGGAGCGTTGAGAGCGGAAGATGAAAATTGGAAATCATGCAGTCAGCAACACTGAAATCATAAGGTGGGAAGATAAACTTATTGGTCCAGCCTTCAAATGGTTTCAGCATGCCATTGGTAGAGACAGAGGTCTCCAAAGTTCTCATCACGGTAGTTCCTACGGCACATATCCGATGTTTATCTTCTTTGGCAGAATTCACAATATTTACAGCTTCCTCTTTGATCCATATCTGTTCCGAATCCATCTTATGCTTTGTCAGGTCTTCGACATCTACACTTCTGAAATTTCCAAGGCCAACATGAAGAGTAATTTCTGCAAAATTTATACCCTTGATTTCCAGACGTTTTAACAATTCCCGACTAAAGTGAAGCCCTGCAGTTGGGGCTGCAACAGCACCTTCGTGTTTGGCGAAAACCGTCTGGTAACGTACGGCATCGTCTTCTTCCACCGGACGGTTAATAATTTTCGGAAGAGGTGTTTCTCCTAACTTAAAGAGGGTCTCTTTGAATTCATCGTAAGTGCCATCAAATAAAAAACGGAGAGTTCGGCCCCGTGATGTAGTATTATCGATCACTTCAGCAACCAATAAATCATCGTCGCCAAAATAAAGCTTGTTGCCAATTCTTATTTTTCTGGCAGGATCAACCAGAACATCCCAAAGCCGTAACTCGCGGTTTAGTTCCCTTAACAGGAAAACTTCAATCTGGGCGCCTGTTTTTTCTTTATTGCCATAGAGCCTTGCGGGGAATACTTTGGTATTATTGAATATCATAACGTCTTTGTCGTTAAAATAGTCGATAACATCTTTAAAAATCTTGTGTTCAATGTCGCCAGTTTGACGGTTTAAAACAAGTAACCTGGATTCGTCCCGATTTTTGGAGGGATGAAGAGAGATCAACTCATCAGGCAAGTTGTACTTAAATTTCGAAAGCTTCATCGTTGATGACATTTATATAATTTAAATAGTTGTAATATTATTTTTTCTGAAATAAGCAGAAAGCATATCCGCTAACTCTGCCAGTTCTAAACTCTGATCGATTGAATATTCGCCTACCCTGGTTCGTTTCAATCCAATAAGATAAGCTCCGCTATCGAGTGCCTTGCCTATATCCCTGGCTAAAGCACGTATGTAAGTCCCTTTACTGCAGACGATCCTTAATTCGATTTCAGGCATTTCAAACCGTAATAGTTCAATCTCCTTGATAACAAGCATTTTCGATTTGAGTTCAATCTCTTTTCCTTTCCTGGCAAATTGATAGGCTCTTTTACCGTCGACTTTTACTGCAGAATAGACAGGTGGAATTTGTTCAATTGAACCTACAAATAAAGGAAGAACTTTTTCGATCAACTCGCGTGTAATGTGCGATGTTCGAAATTGTCCATCTTCTTCTGTTTCCAGGTCAAAAGAGGGAGTAGTTGCACCAACTTTCAACCGTGCGATGTACTCTTTTTCATCTGCCTGAATTTCGTCAATTTTTTTGGTTGATTTACCGGAACAAAGTACCATTACACCGGTAGCTTTTGGATCTAAAGTCCCTGCATGACCGACTTTTAATTTTTTTATCCTCATCATTCTGCAAAGCATATTGCGGACCTTCTGTACTAAATCAAAAGAGGTCCAATCAAGCGGTTTGTTGAGAACCAGAATTTCGCCACGAATAAAATCAAATTCTTTTGGCTCCTTATATCTCATTAAATAAACGGGTAACATTGAAACAGGTGTTGAACCAGCATGCAGAAAGATGAAATTTTTTGAAAAACAACCGAAATCCGTTGAGGATTCTTTTAGTTTTTAGTTTTGGGTTTTTTCAT
>JAMDDG010000339.1:4022-5700 GCA_023488865.1 Bacteroidota bacterium
TTTCATGATGGCGTAGATCTCAAAAAGAAATCCGAACATTACAACGATGGGGGCAAGGGTAATCCTGCGGAAACTAAAAATGACTGCTTTGTTGAAAACATTGGGATCCTCACTTTTACCACCGGTCATCAAAGCAAAACCTATGATGATGATTACCAACCCTATCAACATCAGTTTCAGATTCTCCTTTCCTAAAGCAAATCCAGTAGGATCTGACTGTGCACTATTCTTGACCATTTAACAATGAATTAGTTATTAACCCGCAAAGATAGTTCAATAATAGAGTTGATCAAACTTCATCCGCAAAAATTTATTGACTGCGAAATAAGTAGACAATGCTGTCATGATGATTCCGAATGCGAAAATTCCACCGATAAGCAATGCTAATGAAGCAGAGTCCTGAAAATCAATGAAATCCTTTAATTCAGACTGATAAGAAACGAAGATCATCAATAAGATAAAACAGGCAATAATGGCTCCATAGATCCCATGTAAAACGCTCTTGACAATAAATGGAAACCTGATAAACGACCTGGTTGCACCCACCAGTTGCATCGAATTTATAAGATAACGTTTCGAATAAATGGAGATTCTGATTGTATTGTTTATCAATGCAATAAAAATTGTAAACATGAGTACACTCAAAACAAGGAGGATAAAGCTGAGCCTTTGAACGTTTGAATTTAGTTGTTTAACCAAATTTCGTTGATAATAAACCTCTTGTACTTCCGGGAATTTTAAGAAAGTTGCCTCTAAGAGTTTTAAACTATCGGGATTGGCGTATTCTGCATGTACTTTAACATCCATCGAGGAGAGCAAAGGATTGTATCCCAGGAAGTCGACGAAATCTTCGCCTAATTCTTTTTTGAGTTCATCCGCAGCTGTTTGTTTGTCAACAAATCGGGTGGATTTAATATAGGGTGTTGTTTCAAGATTTTTCTGTAATTTGAGTATATCCACTTCACGGGTATTTTCTTTCAGGATCAATGTTACGCCAACATTTTCCATGACATAATCAGTCAGTCGTTTGGTATTGATCAAAAGCAAACCCAGCAGTCCGAAAAGAAATAGTACCAGGGAAATGCTCAGGGTTGTACTGAAATAGGAGCTAAAAAGTGTTTTCCTCAATTTTAATTTATCTTTTGCCATGCTGGAAAGGGTTTGAAACTTACCAAATATAATGCCAACGGAAAAAACCGGGGCTTTTTTTCTGTCATCGCTCAAACATGCGTTATTTTGAGCTATTTTTCAAAGTTATGTTTTTATACAGCACAAAACCAATAAACAGGAGTAAAAGAAGGGAAGAGACCATTGAAATCTGTTTGCCAAGCCGGTAAGAGAGGGGTTCAAATTTGAAGGTGATGTCATAGGTCCCTTCCGGAAGTACCATTGCCCTCAGCACATAATTAGCTTGAAAATAGGGGACCAGTTGATCTCCGATATAAGCATTCCATCCCTTTGGATAATAGATTTCAGAAAAGACAGCAATTTCTTTCCCCTTTCCTGAATAACTGTATACCAATTGATTGGGTGAATAACTTTTCAACGCAAGTTTCGAAGTAACATCAGTTCCGGGTGTCACACTTTCCAATAAAGATTGAAATTTTTTGTTTACAACGATCTCTTTACCCGGATCTATTTTGTCTAAAGCAGCTATTTCCTGATCTGCATTGTCGGC
>JAMDDG010000339.1:6328-16303 GCA_023488865.1 Bacteroidota bacterium
CTGGCAGAAACGAAGGAGCCAGACAATCCCGGTAGGAGAAAAAACAAAAAAGAGATACCGGCTGTAAGGGCAACACTCCAGGTCAAAGCTTTTTTCCATTGCACTCTATCGATCTCTTCAGAGAATATTTTGTAAAGTCCGATAGAGGCCAGCAAGGGGATGGCGAAACTGGCAATTACCAGGATCATGGATACAGTCCTGAACTTGTTGTACCCAGGGAAATAATCGAGGAAAAGATCAGTGAGCGGCATGAAATTCCTACCCCAAGATAAGAGAATTGAGAAAATAGTGGCTGAGATAATCCAGATTCTTATTGACCCTTTGGTCAGGAATAGCGATAAAACAAAAAGAAACAGTACGATAGCGCCTGCATAGACAGGGCCTGATGTGCCGGGCTGTGTACCCCAGTAACCCGGAAGTTGTTTGACAATAGAGTTGGCATTGGGGACGTTGTTGTTTCTCAAAAGCTCTGCTGTAGTTGAGTTTTCTCCAAAATCAATTACAGAGGCTCCACCCTTGAAATTAGGTATTAGTAGGGTCATGGTCTCATCAATACCGTAACTCCAATCTGTAGCGTAATCTTTGTCGAGGCCGGATGTTTTGTTTCCTTTGTCGTCGGTCAACTCGGAAGGGCCCCGAAGTGAAAATTTACCATATTCGTAGGTAGTCCAGAGCCTTTCGGCATTGGCGGCGATGGCCATTAAGGCAAATAGTGCAATCACGCCACTTTTTTTTAGAAAATCGGTTACCTGTTTTTCCCTGAAAGCGAAATAAGTTTCTACTATACCGAAAATCAGAATGGTGAGCATTGTATAGTAGGTAATTTGCAGGTGGTTCGCATAAATTTGGAGGGCCAGAAAAAGGGCGAAAAAGGCGCTTCCGACCCAGAGGTTCTTTTTCCAGGCATGGTAAAGGGCGCCAATAAGCGGCGCCATGTACCCGATAGCGATTGCTTTGGTATTATGGCCGGCAGCAATAATAATGAAATCGTAAGAAGAGAATCCGAAAGCAATAGCCCCGATCAGGCTAATCCACGGATTTATCCCGAACAGGAGCAAAGCCAGATAAAACCCGATCAGGTATAGAAAAACAAAACTGATGGGCCTCCAGTCGAAAAGCGTGGTCAGGGAATAGATTGGGGAAATGAAAGAGTAGGTTGGCAGGCCAATTAAATAGGCAGGCATTCCGCCAAACATGGAGTTGGTCCACAGGGCCAGGTCCGAATGGGTTTTATTATAGTCTGTAATCTCTTTTGCCATACCGGTAGCCGTATTGGTATCATGCTGGTTCAATTTTTTCCCCTCAAGTTGCGGCGAAAAATAAATTGCCGGGAGAATCAGGAAGAGTAGAACAGCGGTAAAATGCGGGAGCGCTTTTTTGAACAATACGTTATCCATGGCTTCTGTGTTGATATTTGGTCGTAAAAGTACATTTTTTTATACAATGGTTTTTCCTACTTTTGTCCTTATTTGCAAAATCTATCCTGTTGGGAATCATAGTCAAACAATCCGTCAAAGGGACTATTTATGTTTATCTGGGTGTCCTGTTGGGATTTATCACCACAGCCATTCTCTTTCCCCGTATCTATTCTACTACAGAAGTTGGGTTATTAAAGATCATTGTGGCCTACTCCACGCTGATTGCGCAATTCGGTACCCTGGGGATCAATGGGGCCACCATCAGACTGTTCCCCTTTTTTCGAACAGAGGATAAAAAACACCATGGATTTCTTCCTTTTGCCTTGCTGGTTGGGCTGATTGGTTTTCTGATCTCAGCTATTTTATTGTTATTATTCAAGCCTTTGCTGGTTGAGATGAGCCTTGAGAAATCAACGCTTCTGGTCGGTTACATCAATTATCTGATAGTCCTGGTATTTTTCCAGTTGTTTTTCTCTATTCTCGATATCTACTATTCGGCCCTGATGAACAGCGTCCACGGGACCTTCCTGAGGGAGGTATTTCAAAGGATCCTAATTATTCTGATGATCGGTCTCTACTATTTTGATCTGCTCACTTTTCATCAGTTTGTACTGACATACATCGCCGCTATTTCGGTCCCGACTTTGTTCATCCTTTTTACTTTAATCAAAGAAGGACAATTTTCCCTTCGGTTTGATTTTGCTTTTTTGGATAAAAATCTCCTGCGGTCGATCGGAGCGGTTTCGTTGTTCAGTATTTTAAATGGTTTTTCAGTAATTATGATACAGAATGTAGACCTGATCATGGTCAATAAGATGCTGGGTTTAGATGCTGCGGGAATTTATGCCATCTGCTTCTTTTTTGGTATTGTGGTCAGTCTGCCAGCAAGGTCGATTTACAAAATTGCCAATGTAACTGCAGCCGAAGCCTGGAAAAACGATGACGTCAAGACATTACGCGATATCTATGAAAAAAGCTGTTTGACCCTTTTTGTTATAGGCTCTTTCCTGTTTCTGGGGATTTGGCTGAACATCGACAACATCATTCATATTTTGGGTCCGGGGTATCAGCCGGGTAAATGGGTGATCTTTTTCATTGGTCTGGGTTGCCTGATGGATATGGCTACAGGAGCAAACAGTTCGTTGATGGGAACCTCAAAATATTACAAAGTGCAGTCATATTTGCTTTTGGTTTTGGTTGTTGTTTTGGTTGCACTCAATCTGGTCCTGATCCCGTTGTTCGGGTTGACAGGCGCAGCCATCAGCAGTGCCGCGGCATTAGGTTTTCTCAATCTGTTGAGGTACCTTTTCCTTTATTTCAAATATGATCTGCAGCCTTACAACATCCGATTTATTTATGTCATTCTGATTGGAGTTGTTGCCTATTTTATTGCTTTCTCCATTCCGGCACAGTTTCATTATCTTTTAGATATTTTAGTTCGGAGCTCCGTGTTCACACTTTTGTTCCTGGTCCCGGTCTATTTTTTCAAAATTTCGACCGACCTGAACAAAACTGCTGATTCCTTTTTGAAGAGCTTAAAAATTATCAGCTAATTTTGATGATGGAAAACAAACCTTTGGTATCAATTATCACTCCCACCTATAACCACGAAAAATATTTGGCTGATTGCATCGAATCCGTCCTGGCCCAGACTTATCCCAATTGGGAAATGATTATCCTCAACGATGGCAGCTCTGACCGTACCGCGGAGATCGCTGCCACCTACCGGGAAGCCGATAGCCGGATCAGTCTGGTTAACCAGGAAAATGTTGGTATTTTCAGGCTCTTTGAGACCTACAACAAAGGCGTTGATATGGCCAAAGGGGAATACATTGCTATCCTGGAAGGTGATGATTGCTGGTTTCCTCAAAAGCTGGATAAACAAGTGGCTGCCTTGCAAAATAATCCGTCTGCCGTTTTGTGCTGGAGCATGGCCCGCTGTGTCAACGCCGATAAAAGCCAGGTTTATTACACCGCACCGGACCGCAACGCCCCCGATGCCAATTTTTACCACAACGAACCCGTTGGAAGTATCCTGAATATTTTTCTTTACCGGAACTGCATTCCTGCGTTGACTATTTTGATCCGAAGAGACGGACTAAAGCAGATTGGCGGGTTTAAGCAGCTATTCAACCTGCCTTTGGTCGATTTGCCAACTTTGTATGAATTGGCTGCGATCGGTCCCTTTATTTTCATCCCGGAGACGCTGGGCGATTGGCGCAATTATGCCAACCAAGTGACGAAAACCTACCCTGCCGTTATGACGGAGGGGTTTTACAAATTAGCCAAATCTTTCCTGAATAGTCCATTTGGGAAAGAAGTGCTGAAAGTCGGCGAGAATGCATTGGATTGCTACTATGCCCATAGAATGGTGATTGCCTATGCCCGCTCTGGCCGGTACAAACTGATCCGAAAAGAGTATGCCTCGGCCAGGAAGGACTATCTGAAAGCTATTTTCGGATACGGAATGGCGGAGCCGGTCTGGAAACTTAGAGCCGCTGTGGGTTGGGTTTTCAGCTTTTTTCATTTGGATGTGGAGGGATTGTCCAGAGTTTTGGGGAGAAGATCGTATTCAGAGCATTAAAGATATTTTACAGCTTTGCTCAGAGAAGCAAAGAGAAAAATAGCTGAAACAGCCAGCCAGACCCGTTCCATATCATTTGCAGCATCAAACAGTTTGAAGGGAATCAATTTCTGCTTCTATCAAGAAATACCCCTAATTCCCGTTCTATTTTTTATTTTTAAATGTTGCCGGAATTCTTTTCTTTTGCAGCGATCCAATCGACCCGTCAATCATGGTAGCCCTTGAAGATTTCTTTACGAAAACGATGCCGAATAACCATCCTGTTTTATGGTGGGGTACTCTTATTTTAGGGATTTCGCTCATTCTATGGGGATTAATCAGTCTCTTCAAAAGGATGCGTGTCTCGCCAACCAAAGGCAGAAAACTGACGTTGAAAGAGCGGCTGAGCCGAAGAAAAGTACAAATACTCCTCACCGGGAACAAAAGCAGACGACCTGATTATGTGACAATAGCTATTCAAAATTACGGAATCCGTCCGGTCGACCTGCAGGCGCCCTTGCTGGTTTTTAAGCGATGGAACAGCGAACGCAAGTTCAGGATCAACTCGTTCGGGGGTGTAGATGATTTCCCCATGTGGCTGGAACCTGGTTATGAGGCAACTTACGATATTGATCTCGACCAATTTTACTACCGGGTCCCTGCCTTGCGCAGGGCCTGCAGGCTGAGCGCCGAAATGAGAGAGGTATCGGGAAAGAAGTTTGTGAGCCAGACGATACGAATTAAGTTGATTTAATAATGGACAATTAGGTGAATCGTGGATAATGTGGATTTTTTCAAAAACACAAGCAGGCCGCTAAATTATGAGAAACTGGACCTTTAAAAATACCGACTTCACCTCATTTCCGGTTTATTCGGGAGATGATTTGGGTGTCAGCTGGTCCGACGGGCAGCTCAAAGTCAAAATCTGGGCCCCTACTGCTGAAGAAGTTTTGTTCCGCTTGTTCGCTTCGGCCGAAGAACAAGAGCCCGAAAAGATATTTCCTCTCCAAAAATCGGGTTCCGGCACCTGGGGAATAGAGTTAACAGGCAATTACGAAGGTTCCTTTTATACTTTTCAGGTAAGGGATGAAGCAGGCTGGTTGAATGAATGCCCCGACATCGGCGCTAAAGCAACCGGCGTGAACGGATTGAGGGGAATGGTACTCAACCCGGCCTTGACGAATCCCGAAAATTGGGAAAACGACAGGCGCTGTACTGCTATGCACCCGACTGATATGGTCATTTATGAAATGCACGTCAGGGATTTCTCCATCTCACCCGATTCAGGCATCCTGCACAAGGGCAAATACCTTGGGTTCACTGAATCGGGGACCAAATCTCCGGAAGGGCTTTCTACCGGACTGGACCACCTGAAAGAGCTGGGAATTACCCACCTTCATCTTTTGCCTGTCGCCGATTTTTATACCGTCGATGAGACCAAATCTTCGCCGCAATACAACTGGGGCTACGATCCGCTCAATTTTAACACGCCGGAAGGTTGGTATTCGACCAATCCCTACGACGGCTACTCGCGGATCAAAGAGTTGAAAACAGTGGTTCAAACGCTGCACAGCCAGGGGATCGGGGTGATCATGGATGTGGTTTACAACCATTCAGGACTTATTTTCGATTCGTGGTTCAACCAATTCGTACCAGGATATTACTACCGCCAAAAGGCCGACGGTACACTGTCGGATGCCAGCGGTTGCGGCAACGAAATGGCCTCAGAGCGGGCCATGGTGCGAAAGTTCATCATCGACTCGGTTGCATATTGGGCGGAAGCGTATCATTTCGATGGCTTCCGGTTCGACCTGATGGGCATTCTCGATATCGAAACGATGAACCTCATCCGGAAACGGCTCGATCTGATCGACCCCGCTATTTTTATCTACGGCGAGGGGTGGACGGCTGCCGAATCTCCCCTGCCGGAGAGTTTACGCGCCACCAAGCTGAACACCCTACGGCTCGACCGGATTGCCTCCTTCTGCGACGACCTGCGCGACGGATTGAAAGGTAGCCCTTTTAACCAGTACAGTATCGGTTTCATCAGTGGGTTGACCTTGCGGGAGGAGAAGATCAAATTTGCCATTACCGGCGCCATCCAACATCCGCAGATTACCTACGATTACGTCGAATCTTCCCGGAGACCGTGGGCCAACACTCCGGCGCAGTGTGTCAATTACGTATCCTGCCACGACAACTATACCCTGTTCGACAAATTGCAATATTCCTGTCCGGAAGCATCCATGGAGGAGATAGATCGGATGACCCGCCTGGCTATCGGGATGATCCTGACGGCGCAAGGGGTTCCCTTCCTCCATGCCGGCGTCGAGATGCACCGTTCGAAAGGGGGCCATCACGATTCCTACCGCTCTCCCGACGAGGTCAATCAGATCGAATGGAGCAGGAAGGCCGAATACCTGGATTTATTCCGGTTTGCCCAAAATTGCATCGAACTACGCAGGCAGCATCCGGCCTTCCGGATGAGCGACTGCGATCAGGTGAGGGAGAAACTCTCCTTTTCTCAGAAATACATTCCGGGAACCATTGCCTACGAATTAAAAGATCACGCCAATGGCGATCCCTGGAAAACCATCCTGCTCCTGTTCAACGGGAACAACTATTCGGTTGAATATGAAATTCCTGAAAAGAGATGGTTACAAGTGGCGCAAAACGGAGAAATCCAACCACATGGCATGGGCCATGTCGTCACCCACCTGGTACGACTGCATCCAATTTCCATGATGATTCTGGCCGAGGAATAAACAAAAAATTACGCGTTCGAGTAATTCGTGTAATTCGTGGTTAAACTTAGAAGGCGCCTAACAACAAATTGATATCCGTATCCGAAATGGAGAGGGATTTGGCAATATCCCGGTTGGTCAGGATGCCGTTCAACAGGTAAACCCCTTCACAGAATCCCCGGTTACCTTTGATGTATTCGGTCACGCCGCCAGACTGGCCGATACCCAATAAAATGGGGGTAAAGATGTTGCTTGCCGCAATCGACGCGGTACGCGCCACCCGCGATTCGAGGTTGGGCACACAATAATGGATGACCCCATGTTCCTTGTAGGTAGGATTTTTGAGTGTCGTGATCCGGGAGGTCTCAAAACTGCCGCCCTGGATAATATTGAGATCGATGATCACCGAATTTTCCTTCATTCCCTCCACCATTTCTTCGGGGACGATGATGTTCGGCACTTCGTTCATCGGCATGGCTCCCAGCACTACTTCGGCAGTTTTCAGCGCTTTCCGGAGCGCTTTCGGATGGAAAACAGAGGTGGAAACATGTTGCCCCAGCCGGGCCTTCAGGCTCATCAGCTTGTAGATGGAATCGTCAAAAACCCTGACAACGGCGCCCATGGCCATGGCCGTTCTGGCTGCCTGTTCGGCCACCGTACCGGAACCCAGGATCACCACCTCGGTGGGTGCTACCCCTGTCACTTCGCCTAAAATTACCCCTTTCCCGTTGATGGAGCTAAGCAACTCGCTGGCTACCACCATGGAGATATTTCCGATTATTTCGCTGCTGATCTGTACCAGTGGAGAGGCCCCGTGTTCATCTTTCAGGTACTCGAAACCGATGGCGGTAATTTTTTTTCGCATCAGTTTCCGCACAAATTCGGAGGTCATCAGCGAAAGGTAAACCGGCGAAAAAAGCAACTGGTTGCCCTTCATCAGCTCGGTCTCGTCGCTGGTAAAGGGGGCCATTTTTAGTACAATATCGCATTGGAAGATTTCTGTTGCATTTTCGCAGATCACGGCACCGGCTTCGGCATAGGCCCTGTCGGAATAATTGGCCTCTGTGCCTGCCCCTTTCTGAACAAAAACGTTGTGCCCGTTGGAAACTAAAACCTCTACCGCCTGAGGGGTCAGCGGAACGCGAAATTCCACTACATTTCCCTTATCAGGAAAACCAATGCTCAATTTGATATTCCGACGGCCGGGCTTGTACAACTCCTCTTTGGGAATCAGTTTATCCTTGGCCCAGACCGAAACATTCTCCTCTTTTCTATGGTTCATCACTACTTTAATTAGATTCTATCATCCGGCTGCCATGCGCTGTTTCAATAATGGTAACCTTCACGGTATTGGGTGGCAGGAGCGGTTCAATTAACTCTGGCCACTCAACGAAACAATATTTGTCGCTAAAAAAATATTCTTCATAACCCAGGTCAAAAAGCTCATTCAGACTTTTAATCCGGTAAAAATCGAAGTGATAAATCTCGCTGGATTGTTCGGTTTCATAGACATTGATCAGGGCAAATGTCGGCGAAGTAACATAATCGGTGACCTGCAATGTTTCGCACAATGCCTTGATAAAAGTTGTTTTTCCCGAACCCATCTTTCCATAAAAAGCAAAAAACCGGTCGGCAGGATGCGCCTCTATAAATTTTTCTGCAACCTTGTTTATTTCACTCAACGAGCTGATCTCTGCTTTGAACATCTTCAGTTAATTAATAAAAAAGCTGTTAGCTGTTGGCTATTGGCTTTTAGCCTTTAGCATAACCCCATCTCATGTCTCATCTCTCATCTCTCCTTAAAGAGGCATCCCACTTTGTCCTTTAGCCTCTTAACTTTTCACAAGGCGTTGCCCCGTGCTGTTACATATTCGGCCTTCAGCCGAATAATTTAGCGCTCATCTTCCAATCATCCAAGTCGTCCCCTCGTCCCCTCGCCTCATTTTCTCAACTCTCCGCTCCCCACTTTATCATTTAAGCCTTTCCTCCCGGTTTCTACTTCAATTTTAATCAATTATTTTTGATAAAAATCAGGTTTACGCTATCATTTTTTATCTTAATTTTGAAAAAACATTAATAATACAAGATCTATGAACATTCCATCGGCTTTGAAATACACCAAAGAACACGAATGGCTCCGCGTTGAAGGAGATGTTGCTTTTGTAGGGATTACCGATTTTGCCCAGGGAGAACTTGGGGACATCGTTTTCCTGGAAATCGAAACACTCGGGGAAACACTCGACAAAGAGGAGGTTTTTGGCACCGTTGAAGCTGTCAAAACCGTATCCGACCTTTTTATGCCGGTTTCAGGAGAAGTTCTTGAAATCAATGAGCTTCTTGAAGAACACCCCGAACTGGTAAACACCGATCCTTACGGGAAGGGATGGCTGATAAAGATCACAGTGAAAGATGCCTCAGAAATTGGCGAACTTCTTTCAGCCGAACAATACGCTTCGACGCTGGAAGCATAAACCAGGCAAACTTCAAGGCCGGATCGATGGTTCGACCCTGCATTAAATCCCGTTAACAGCGGGATTTAATGTTTCAAGACCCTTGTTTTCCATCCTTTCGCGTAGACGTATATTATAAAAATTGAAGTTATATTTGCTACCTGAGTTTTCAGCCGTTAGGTAACCAGCCTTTTAAACAGGCTATTTCATGCAGGTTGATTTCAGTCTTTTAAATCCATTTTTAATTACCATGAAAATATTCTATTTTCTCCCGCTCTTTCTGTTGCTGACAGGATTAACTGTCTCTGCTCAAACCACCAATTCATCACCTGTCGACTTTGTTAATCCGTTGATGGGAAGCGATTCCAATTACGCTTTGTCGAACGGGAATACTTATCCCGCCATCGCCTTACCCTGGGGAATGAATTTCTGGACCCCGCAGACCGGCAAAATGGGGGATGGCTGGATTTATACCTATGATGCCAACAAAATCCAGGGGATCAAACAAACCCACGAACCCAGTCCCTGGATCAACGACTACGGCCAATTTTCCCTCTTCGCCATGACCAATGTGCTGAAACTCGATGGAGAGAAGCGTGCCAGCTTTTTTTCGCACAAGGCGGAGACCGTTAAACCATTCTATTACAGCGTTTATCTGGCCGATTATGACGTAACGGCCGAGGTCACCCCGACCGAACGTGCGGCCATCTTCCAGTTCACTTTCCCCGAAAATAAAAAATCCTTTTTACTGATCGATGCCTTTAACAAGGGTTCTTACATCAAGATCATCAAGGGTGAAA
>JAMDDG010000399.1 GCA_023488865.1 Bacteroidota bacterium
AATCCTTGTATTTGTTGAGTATTTCGACCGAGGGATGACTGCGGTACAACTGCTCCGCCAGGTAGATTAGGTGCGGCTGCTGCCAGATAAGGTAACTGCCTACGCCCGACGGACTGTTTTGCCCCTCCGGACCGACCATCTTTGGCCAGCGGACTCCGCGGAAGCCTTGCATTTTGACCGTTTCGAGCGCTTTTTGATAGATGGTGCGGTACCAATCCAACTGTTTCACAAGGTACTCGGGATGGTTCCAGTTGGCAAAATGGGCCGAATGCCACCAGTGCATCTCGAGGTGAAATTTGCCGTACCAGCTGTTGTAGACCAACCCGGTTTCCTGTGGCGGCAATGAACCCGAATTTTGAATTTTGGTCAGGTATTGCGACAGAACAAACCGTCGTTCAAGCTCTGGCGCACGCGGATCGGTGCAATCAGAAAAATCGACCACACCGCTGGTCTCCCAGCGTGACGCCATTCTCGTATTCGCGGTAAAAAGTTTGCAGTCCGGTGATATCGGTCGTAAAAGCAAAATTCCCGTTTCCGACCGACAGGCTGGCCAAAGTATCTGGCGCTTCTACCAAAATATTGTGACGGGTCACCAATGCTTTTCGGTCTATTTTTGGGCTATTTTCGGCCACGAGACAGTTAACAAAAGCAACTGCCAAAACGAACGGGATCACATTTTTTTTCATCGATTGATTAGCATGAAAGTTGCAACAACAAAACACCCTGTCCGGGAAGCGCCATCCTGATGACATCTTTCCCATCTGCAATTTTAATCCATTCCGGCGAAGCAAACAACTGCAGTTGACCCGCCATTTGTTATAGCCATTATTTAGCAACCGCGTTTAATTCTTTCTAAGTTAGCAATTTCATGTTTTTTCAGAAAATAAATAATCTGGTTATCACCAGTTCCTCTCGTAAAAATTAATGAATCCTTTTTGACAGTATTAGTGATTTCATAGCTACCCGGCAAGAACATATCCGGCGTGCAGGGTTCAGGAAAGTCTTTAAATTTTAATGAGCCAAGTACAAATGACAAGGTATTATTCTTAGTCGAGAAGGTTCCAACTGTCAAGCAACTCATTGATTTCTGAAAAAATGCCCCGCCTGAAGGCCATTCTTCGAATTTATAACCATCAAAATAAATCTCACACCAGTAAGAACCGCCTTTATAATCGAAATATCCTTCATAATAACCTTTAGAAATTTGATAGTTATTGACTTGATTTTCATCTTTTTTTTCGCAAGAAGTAATTAATGTGAATAAAAGAAGCACAATTCCAGCATTTTTCATGGTTTTAATGTTTTATTAGTATTCGAATACTATTTTTTGAACTGTTATGAAGTCATTAAGGATTCAGAACTTGGTTGCAAACGTTTTGAACACGACACGCAGTGAGGGACTTAACTGATGAACTTCCTGCGAAAAACTGCTTTTCAAAATACTAATCTCCTTCCAACGAAACGCTGAAATCCAGCTTGCGGGGAGCTTGCTGTACAGGGCGTTTTTTAGTTTTCCTTAAATAGTTCTGCTAATAGTTTATCAAGTCCTTTTTCATTTTCAATACTATATCCTTTCCATCGTCCAATAATTTTACCGTCTTTGTTAATTAATATTTGCAACGGAACGGCTTGTACAAAGTAATTTTCATAAATGTCATCTTTGGTTAAGTAAGCCGGACCTTCTGTGTATCTTTCTGCAAAAGGGACATGATGCCAATTACCAGTGCCGTCTTTTTCTATTGCAGATATCAATGCCTTTTTATTAAAATCAAAAGTAAAGACCGCAATTATTTCAAATCCTTTCGAGTGATACTTTTTGTATAAATTCTTTAAATGAGGAAATGCAGCTCTGCAGGGACCGCACCAACTTGCCCAGAAATCCAGCAAAACAACTTTTTTCCCTTTAAATTCAGAATAGCTTACAGGCTTATTGGTTAAAACATCGATGGCTTTGAAGTCAGGAGCCATTGAACCAATCCTGCTGTTTTCTTTTTTTCTAATATCTTGCTTAATAATGTTCCCCACCCTACTGTTTTGGGTGGTTATATCCAATTTGTTGTATACTGACTTTAGCGAATCATTTGAAATTACTTCATTTTTGTCGAAGGTCTGTAATAAATCAAGTGACACGTAAGATTTTGGATTTGAAAGGATAAAATTACTTCTGATTTTATTTAGCTGCTCATTTAGCTGAGAAAGTCGTCTGTCATTTTCATCAAGAGAAGTCTTTAATTTATTCAATACCACCTTATCTGCCGCCTTTTTTAAACTATCGTATTTTGATGAATTTTCTGACCTTAGCTTATTTATGCGCATAAATAATTGTTTCTCCAAGCGATTAAGTTTCTCCTGTTCCTCTTGAGTTTTGGAACCAGCCATTTTAAATTCATTGAATTTATCAACTGTAAGTCTGATATTTATAACACCAGGTTCCAGATAGAAATTAGTTGTGTTGAGGTCATTTGCTTTACCAATAACATAGGCTCTGGTGGGTTCACTGATGTTTCCCTTAAATACAAAAGCTTCGTTCTTTACTGAAACAGTATCCATTATGTATTTTGACTGACCTTGATATCGTAATACTATCTTGCCAGAATCTTCTCCAATTATTTCCCCATTCAAAGTGAAGGGTTTAGCATCTTTGATTGTTTGTGAAAAAGCAGAAATAATCAAACTCGAAAAAAGTAAAGTTATCGCCAAAAGTTTTTTCATCTGTTTATAATTTTGTTTTTCATTTGCCAGATGGAACTCCCAATAATCATTCTCCTGTGTGTGGAAGATTTTCTCATGGTCGTTTCATGATTGTATTTTTAGGTTATGACAATTATTTATGGATATTCATCTTTAGAAGCTAACTCAGAAGGTACTATAAAGTTTATATACGCAATAGCCCCCTCTATCCAACTTTCGGAATCCATGAAATCAGCATCCTGTTAGCGCCTATCCGTAAAAGTAGTAAAATATTGTCAGAGAGGAAAAAGCCCCCGGAAAATCATTTTTGCAGCCTGTCGCCCAAAGAAGTAAGTGGTGAACTCTGAGGTTGATGATAAAATATTTATCTTGGGGAAAATTTCGATACGTATGAAAAATCTACGCTTACTTCTGTTTTTAGGTTTTGTAACAATATTCCCATCTTTCTCAGCATCAGGAAGAA
>JAMDDG010000119.1 GCA_023488865.1 Bacteroidota bacterium
CTGCATAAGCCGAAATTCCGGCTATCTGGGTAAGTCCCAGCAAAAGTGTTTTGATATGATTCATTTTCACAAAAATTATTTACAATCAATATTTATTGGCAAAATTCTTTGTGTTTCTTTGAGTCTTCATGTCTTAGTGGCAAGAAAAAATAGCCACAAATGGCACTATGGCACAAAGGTTCACAAAGTTAAAAGCTTAACTAAACGACTTTGAATTAACAATTCATAATTATCACTTTATCAATGTAATATCCCGGAATACTGCAGTAGCGCTTTCTTTGGTGTTGTGCGAAGTAACCGCCAGTCCGAGGTATATTTTTTCCGGAAGCTCCAGCGTGAAGGTGGTGTAAGCCTTCCATGTTTTGCCATCGGCACTGACGAATCCTGTGAAAACATTGCCTGCACGTTTCAACCGGATCCAGGTATTGGGATAATTTACCGGGAATTCGGGCGCACTTTCGGCTTTTGCCGGATAAATAGCTTTCATTTCCCCGCCTTTGTCCCGGCGGTACTGGAACTCGTAACCTCCGTTGTTTTTGTTTCGGGGTTTGTTGTTGGGAAACGCCTGAAAAAAGATGTGGCGGCTGTTATCCGTGAGTTCTTCGCGGGCCATCAATCCGGCTTTGGTATATAAATGGGGGGCCGACAGGCTTTCGATACGGGCTGCCAGGTCGAAATCGCCGGTCTGTTCAAGGTATGAAAAATGAAATTCGTCTTTGACGCCCCACACATCCGCACCTCCGGCAATTAGTTGAATGCCCTTCCCCTTAACCTGCGAGGAGCCCGCAAGGGCAGGTTTTCCGATGTCCGTTTGTTTGAATTTTTTAAGCGAAAACGCTTTTTCTTTGGCAGTAAGCAATCCTGCAGAAAAGAGCAGGAGCAAGGCAACTGTAACTGTTTTGTTTAGCATTTGGCGTTGTGATAAAAGTTGCATAAAAATATTTATTTTTTCCGTTATCTTTCAGCATCAAATACGAATCCGGACAATATGTTCTTTACCATCATTATCTTAGCTTACCTCCTTCCCAATATATATCTTTTCCTTCAGATAGGACATCGTTTTATCAACAAAGGATACCGGTTTTCTTATGCGCTGATTTATATATTGATAGTGCTGATTTATCCTCTCAGCAATCTCTTTCTGAGGGGAATACCTGGTCCTTTCCCTTCCTTTATGGGGATGATCGCCAATTACCTGTTGCCGTTTTATCTTTATCTTTTCTTGTTTGTGCTGGTGTTTGATATTTTTCTGCTTGTCAACTGGCTGATCAAGATAGTACCTGCCGAAAAGATGAAAAGTACCCAATTTAAAAAGACGGGACTATCGGTAATTTTGCTTTTGTCGATGGGTGTAGTCATTGCCGGGATCATCAACTTTAATACGATCCACATCTCTGATTACCAGATAGATATTCCCCGGAAATCAGCAAAAATCGATCATTTGAAAATTGCCTTTGTGGCTGATTTTCATTTGTCAAGTGGAACCGATGTTCATTTTGTGGAGCGCTTCGCGGAAAAGATCGCAGAGATAAAGCCCGATCTGATGATTTTCGGAGGCGATATTGTTGAAGGAAACAGGGGAAACGGTAGTTTGGGCCAGTTTGAGAAAATATTCAGCGGGATCAGGCTGTGGGGACCATCGGTACGCACCGCGGGCAAGTCGGAGATCATGGTGATAGAGGTGAACTTCAGGTAAACGAAGATGAAGGACGGGGATGACTGGGATGACTGGGACGACGGGGACGATGGAAAGAGCGGAAGGTAGAGACGTTGCACGCAACGTCTTTGCACGCAACGTCTGATCCCTGAAGCCGAAGGGGCGAGTGCAACTCAGGGGGTAATTTCAAAGCCCGGAACCATCCCACTGATCAGGGACAGCGCCGGGGAAGTTGCGTCGGTTGGTTTGCATGGGAGTTTGACTTAGCGCGTTTGTGGGTTAATTTGAGAAAAAGCTGTTAGCTATTGGCCGTTAGTACATGTCACAGGATTATTTGTGCAAGGTATTCCAATTGCCAGAGAAACAAGTTGTCACTAAAATTATCCATAAATCAATTTAAATAAATATTCATAGATAACTTTCACAAGACTTTCAAATTGTAAGAGCTCATCCACACTTAAGTGGGCACCAACCATTTTTCTTGAAGAAATTCCTTTATCTATTTCTTTAAAATCTCCAATGGCACCATCATAGTGTGCGATTAAACCATTTCTTTGGGTTTTAATTTTTCTGGATATTTTTTGGAACTGTTCATTCGTCCAACCTAATTGGTTAATACTATTTTCAATTAATTCGTTTCGGATCTTTTTAATTTCAGGATCTTTTTGATTGTCTGAAATTCCATAACCTTTCTCACCTGTAGAAAAAACTTGCCTGAAATTTATAATTGCAGCTTCAATTAAAGCAGAACTTATCGTTAAATTTTTATGAATCGCATGAGGTCTATCTGCTAAACTAAAATTTAAATATTGTGATTTATCAGAATCAAATTTATTTAGGTTTTTTTCAATTTGAAGATAATTAAATGCATTACCTAAAGCTTCAATCCAAATGGAGATTCTATTAATACTATCTTTTGATATTTTGCTGGAAATGTCTCTCATATGATTTATATCTGGATCAAAAATTCCATAACTATTTTTTATTGTTTGATTATCATTGTGTTAGTACAACAACTTCGTGATCTAAGATAGAACTGATTTCGAAATGGCACCAGCCGTCGGCTATCATTGTGGAAGCGCTCTGGTTGGAGACCAATAGTTTCAGCTTGTTTCCCTTGAAATCGCGGCCGTAGAAATAGAAATGGCTACCGCTGTTGCACAACTTTGTCTTGATGAAGCTTCGGCGACTACCATCCCGATTTAAGTCAGTACACTCATTCTCCTGATTTTTCGGTTCCTTTTTGGTCATAACTTCCATTGTTTTAAAGCAATGTTCCGAATTTGATGCTGTATTTACCTAATTGTCAATTGTCCACTGTCAATTACATGGCTGCTTATTTTGTCAGAGCGCCCATTTTCAGGGTCAATACGCCTCCCTTCACCAATTCCTGGTGGTTCAGCCACGGATCAACGACTTTCTTCCCGTTGAATTCAGCCGAAAGGACGTACCTGTTTTGGTCGCTGTTGTGGATGGTTTTGATCGTTAACGACT
>JAMDDG010000396.1 GCA_023488865.1 Bacteroidota bacterium
TTTGAGCCCTTTGTGGTGAAGCATAAAAACTTAACCACAAAGGTAACGAAGGATAGCACAAAGGAAACACAAAGTGTTTTGTTAATTAGACGATGTTGTTTTACAAATCCTGATTTATCTCTTTTGCCACACCGTAATCTCGATGGTTTTCAGGATTGATTTCCGTTTGTTGATCCTGAAAACAGAGGGAAGCGTTGCCGTTTGATCTGTTTTGATAAAGTGCACTTTTAATAACTCTTCCACAGTTTCAATGCCCCGTACCGGTTCGGCAGAACTGCGGTATCCGCCCAGCCAGTTTTCAGTCTTGGTGTACTTTTCGTCCCAATCGTAAGCGGTGGCCAGCACCAGCACCCCATTGTCGTTCATCCGGCGGTGCAGTTGGGACAACAGTTCTTTGGGCTGATAGATGCGGTCCAGGATATCGTTCAGCAGGATCAGGTCGTATCCGCTGAAGACGTTTTTGAGGTTGGCAAAATCCGATTGCAGAAACTTCACTTTGTTGACCAAAGGTTTCAGGTCAAAATCTTCCAGCGTCACCTGACGGTAATCATAGATTTCACCCTCATCGGGAAAAATATAATTAAATCTTCCTTGCTCCTGAAGCAGGGTGGCGATCCGGATCGTTCTGGCCGAAAGGTCCACACCGGTCACTTTATCGAAACTCCTGGCCAGTTCCCAGGTGGTACGGCCGGTCTTGCATCCCAGATCAAGGGCATATTGTTTTCGATCCGGCGCTACCAAATGGGTACAGAAATCGGCGATAGCTTTCTGGAAGTTGGGAACCGCTAATGGCGAAGAACCATAATGCGATTCACAATAAAGAATGACCTCCGGATCCGTTTCGTAGCTGTCATCTTTGATAACGACTTCCTGGTAAGAAGATACGTAGCGGAAGCCGGCATGTTGGTAAAAGTGCCGTCGGAAGGCATACCTGGAAGCCCGGATGGTTTCGTTGCCGGTCGAAATCCACGAACCGCCCTTGATGATGTTGTGCCGGGTGTCAAAAGTGGGTGTTGAAAAATCGTCGTACCATGGGTGAATTTTGAACCCTTCGTAGCCGGATATCGGGGTTTCGGTCCACTGCCAGACGTTCCCGATCAGATCGTAAAAATCGCCAAAAGCAAATTGATTGACCGGACAGGGACTCTGAAAATGCTCGAGGTTGATATTGCCGGGGGCCGTTTCCCAGTCGGGCTGATCGGGAATTTGGGCACTGTCGTGCAACAGGTACCACTCTTCCTCCGTCATTAACCGGATCGGCTGACCTGTCTTCTCTTTTTTCCAGTTGCAGAAGGCTTTTGCTTCCAGGTAATTTACCTCCACCGGCCAGTTCCAGGGCATATCCACCTCTTCGAAAACCAGTCTCAGTTGATATTTGTCCCCTTTTTTTCTCCAGAACAGCGGGTGTTCAGCTTTGGTGTACGATTTCCAGTTCCAGCCTTCTTCCGTCCAGTATCGCTGGGTTTGATAACCCTGATCATTGATAAACTCCATGTATTCGCCGTTGGAACAGAGAAAAGCAGCCGCTTCGAAAGAGGCTATCCCTGCCTGATGGGCGCCGTATTCGTTGTCCCAGCCGTAAAACGGATCGACGAAAGATTTGCCCAATTTGATTGTATCTCCTTCAACTTTGACTAATTTGTTGGAAGGGGCAGCGCTGAAGCTCTTGCAGGTCGTCCAGCCTGGTATGGGTTTGAGATATTCCAGCGGGAGTTGCCGGATAAGCACGGAAGAGGTTTCGATGTGGATGCGGGCATGTTCGATGCCCATCAGGATGATCCAGATGGGGTCTTCCCAGCGGATGGGCAGCTGGACCGGCAGGGTTTCAATCTGTTTGACCACTGTTTCATATACCAGCTTCCGGTAGGTTTTCACCTCCTCTACCGTCGGCCATTTGTAGTTGCTTTGGTTCAGGTCGTCCCACGACATTTCGTCAACCCCGATGGCGAAAATTGATTCAAATCTTGGATTGATCCTGGTCTCCAGTATCTTGGATATTACTAATTTGTTGATAAAAAATGCGGCCGTGTGGCCGAAATAGAAGATCAAAGGATGGCGAAGCGGGTCGGCGGTGCGGTACATGGCCGAGGTATCCGCAAAAACTTCGAAAAGATGTTCGTCCAGGCTAAATGTTTGCTTGAAATAGTTAAGGATTTCCCTCCTTTTTTGTTCTGGCTCGCCGGTATTCAGGTTGATGGTTTTGGTAATATAACGGGGATCCATATAGCTTTGAATTAAAGGATTATAGTTGATTCCAAACTAAATTACGGACAATTGAAAATCAGTTTCACTTAGTTAACGAAATTCCCCGTGCTTCCTTTGTGCTATCCGTTGTGACCTTCGTGGTTAAGTATTTAAATTTCACCACAATGGGCTCAAAGGTTATCACAAAGGAACCAAAGGTAATTTAATCAATATCCTTAACTAAACGGTATTGAATTGAAAGTTACAAAAATTTTCCAACCTCTTTTTTAAGGTCAGACAACGCCAGCGCAATGGGCGCAGGATCTTCTTCCAGGTAATTATTGAAGATTTTTTTGCTTAACTCATATCCCGAACTCTTTTGATCTAACTCTTCGGCTGCTTTATTGATCAGCGTGACTAACTTCTCTTTGGCCCCGCGAATGGTCTCCCAAAGGATTGGGGAGACATAGATTTGCTGGGAAAGATTGTGCTCAAATTCCTGACGGATGGTGCTCAGCAAAATCTGATGGTATTGTTCAACCGTCAAATCCTGCGGGGAATGCCTGATAAGCATGGATTCAGGTGCAATCCTTTCCAGGAAAAGGGTCAACCGTTCATACGCCTGCAATTTAACCGGGGTCATCTCTTTGGCATGCAGTACCCTGAATTCGAACTCCCTGCGGCGCTGGTCGTTTTCCAGCATATCCCGGAACAAAAAATAGGCAGTGACAAAAACAATTAACGCCGGAAGTACAATTTTCAGGATTTCCCAAAACCCACCAATATCATTAGCCATAGCTTGTTATTTTTTAATTTTTCCGTTTGTTTGAAAATCTGTTTAAATTTTATTTTTTGATCCTGTTAGGGACTTCAGTGCTTTGTGAAATCTTAGTGTCCTGGTGTCTTTGTGGCAAGAAAAAATAGCCACTAAGTCACAAAGCCACAAAGAAACACCAAGAAATTAGCTAACGAAGCAGCTTTAAAAGGAAATTACAAAATTTGAACTGCTTCTGAATAGTTCTGTGCCTTTTAACTTTCGTTTAAACTGTCTCCAAGTCCCCTCGTTCCTCATCCCGCTTCACCGCTTCTCCGTTTCACCGTTTCCCTCTTCCCACCTGAATACGCCAAAAACTCACTTAGGTTTCTGAATCAGGCCGTAGTATTGAAAGAATTGGATAGCAAAGAAAAGCAGGGTCAGAATTGCCATTAAAATGTATCTCTTTTTTTTGAAATAGAAAAAAAGAAGGGCCGCCATTGCCAACATGGCCCCGGCAACGTTCAACCACCCGGTAGTTAACAGAAAACCTGCCGTCTCCCTCAGCTGACCATTTTCAGTAAAATGGGCCGGGTTTATTTGGAACAGGTTATAATAAAGCGAGATCATCCCGTTGACTATCAAAACAGCCCAGCCCGAGTAGGTAAAAGAGGCTTTTTTATCAACAAAACCAATGATAACCAACGCAATGCCAATAAAAATTCCCCACAAGGGAAGGAGCATGGGAAGATAAAGTTCATGAGTTTGCATGGTTGTAATTGAATTAATGGATACCTGATTTTAACGATGCAAATTAGCAAAATTCCCTTGAAGATGTGTTACCATGAAGCTTGCAAAATGAAGTTTACCTGTTCGAAAGCAGCGTTGAGCCTATATTTCGTTATTTTTGCCAAAAAAGAGCGTTTCCGATGAGTAATAATATTTCGTTATCCGTTGATCCCAATGCCAAAGGACTAATTTTTGATATTGATGGCACCATTTCCGATACCATGCCGATCCACCTCCTTGCTTACCAGCAGACCGCTGCTGAATATGGGTTTGAAATTACTTCCGAATTGTTTTACAGTCTGAGCGGCATACCTGCTTACCAGACAAGTTGCATCCTGAAAGAGAAATTTCAGAAAGATTTTGATCCGGTGGAATTTTCCCAAAAGAAAGAAAAATATTTCATTGACAATATCCATCTTGCAGAAGCAATTGAGCCGGTCGTAAAAATCATCCGTGAAAACTATGGGATAATGCCTATGGCATGCGGAACCGGCGGTTCAAAGGAATACGCGCTAAAAACACTGGAACTGGCCGGCGTAGGTGATTGTTTTGAGCACGTTGTATCGGCCGAAGATGTTGAAAACCACAAGCCCCATCCCGACACTTTTTTAAAAGCCGCCGGACTGATCGGCATCGCACCGGAATATTGCCAGGTTTTCGAAGACAGCAAGCTTGGACTTCAGGCTGCCCGGGCTGCAGGGATGATTGCCACGGATGTTACCCCTTTTTATAATGTGAAAATATGTAAATTAGGAAATGTGAAAAATGTGAAAATGTGAAAATTTTCAAAAGCAGGAATCATAAAACAGATTATAGTTAACTTGATTTACAGACAGCTGAATGAATTAACAATCAATGCCTTTTTAATTTCCACATTTTCACATTTTCCACATTTTCAAATTAATCTTTAGTTCATGAACTTCAAAATCACAGCCGACTTCATCCCAACGGGGGACCAGCCTCAGGCGATTGAGCAGCTGAGCGAGGGGATCGTTAACGGAGTCCCGTACCAGACGCTTCTGGGCGTCACCGGTTCCGGGAAGACCT
This sequence comes from Bacteroidota bacterium, assembly GCA_023488865.1. Taxonomy (GTDB): domain Bacteria; phylum Bacteroidota; class Bacteroidia; order Bacteroidales; family Prolixibacteraceae; genus CAINVV01. The sequence goes on from JAMDDG010000396.1 coordinate 4,775, forward strand.
TTACCATGGCCAATGTGATTGAAAGAGTTCAGAAGCCAACCCTGATTTTAAGCCACAACAAGACGCTGGCCGCCCAGCTGTATGGGGAGATGAAACAGTTTTTCCCCGAGAATGCGGTCCAATATTTTGTCTCCTATTACGATTACTACCAACCGGAAGCCTATTTGCCCGTCACAGATACCTTTATCGAGAAAGACCTGGCAATCAACAAGGAGATTGAGAAGCTGCGGTTGGCCGCTACTTCCGCCCTGTTGTCAGGACGAAGGGATGTCGTCGTTGTTTCCTCGGTTTCCTGCATTTACGGCATCGGTAACCCGGAGGACTTTCATGCCAATGTAACCCATATCAAAGTGGGAGAGCAGTTGGGCAGAAATGTGATGCTACGGAAATTGGTGGATGCCATGTATTCGCGCACCGAGACCGATTTTCAGCGGGGCAATTTCAGGGTCAAAGGCGATACGGTTGACATTTTTCCCGCCTACGCGGATGACGCAGTCCGGATTCAGTTCTTCGGGGATGAGATTGAAGAGATTTACACTTTCAACCCCGAAAGTGGCGCATCTTTAGAGGTACACGAACAATATTCCATCTATCCGGCCAATATTTTTGTTACCACGAAAGAGCGTACCAAATCAGCCATCCATCAGATTCAGGATGACCTGGTGCGTCAGATAGACTTTTTTAAAAGTACAGGCAAACATCCCGAGGCCAAACGCATTGAAGACCGGGTCAATTATGACCTGGAGATGATCCGGGAGTTGGGTTATTGTCCAGGCATCGAAAATTATTCCCGCTATTTTGACGGCAGGGCGCCGGGGACAAGGCCATTCTGTTTGCTGGATTTTTTCCCCGAAGATTTTCTGATGATCATTGACGAAAGCCATGTCACTATGCCACAGATTCGGGCCATGTACGGGGGAGACCGTTCCAGGAAAACGACCCTGGTAGATTACGGGTTCAGGTTACCGGCAGCCATCGACAACCGTCCGTTGAAATTTGATGAATTTGAAGGCGTCGTCCGACAAGTGATATACGTTAGCGCGACCCCTGCCGATTATGAACTGCAGAAAAGCGAGGGGGTCATCGTGGAGCAGATCATTCGTCCGACCGGCCTGCTCGATCCGATCATCCAGGTACGTCCCGCCCACAACCAGGTTGATGACCTGATTCACGAAATTCACCTCCGGGTTGAAAAAAATGAACGGATCCTGGTTACTACTTTGACCAAACGAATGGCCGAAGAGCTCTCCAAATATTTTGACCGCATTAACATCAAGTGTCGTTACATCCACTCAGATGTGGATACCATGGAGCGTGTTGAGATCATGGAGGAGCTTCGCAAAGGCAGTTTTGACGTGCTGGTCGGTATCAACCTGCTGCGCGAGGGGCTCGATCTGCCCGAGGTGTCGTTGGTGGCCATCCTGGATGCCGACAAAGAGGGCTTCCTCCGTTCGGAGCGTTCGCTCACCCAGACCGCAGGCCGCGCGGCCCGAAATCTGAACGGACTGGTGATTATGTATGCCGATAAGATCACGGACTCGATGCAAAGGACCATCGATTCTTCGAACTACCGAAGGAACAAGCAGCACGAATACAACCTGGCCAACGGGATCACGCCGACGGCGATCATCAAGCCGACCCGGGAGATCATCGGATTGGAATACAGAGGTTCAAAAGGAGTGGGGGCAAAGCCTTATCTGCCGCCGGAGGAGTTCAATTATGCAGCCGATCCGGTGTTGGCTTACATGAAGCCGGAGGCGTTAGAGAAAGCGATCCTGAAGACCAAAAAAGAGATGGAAAAAGCGGCCAAAGAGCTCGATTTTATCGAAGCCGCCCGCTTGCGCGACGAGATGTTTGCCTTACAAAAACTGTTTAAAGAACGCCAGAATGGATAACCCAGTTGCAGCAGCATTGTTAGAGATGGTCCGGCGGAACCGCGGCGACCAAAAAAGAATCGAACACTCGCTCAAGGTGTATGGCTATGCCAGGCTGTTAGGACAGATGGAAGGATTGAGCCCCGAAAAGATGTTTGTGTTGGAGTTGACCGCCATCCTTCACGACATTGGTATTCACGTTTCCGAAGCAAAATATGGCTATTCGGATGGCCGCAAACAGGAGATCGAAGGACCGCCGGTTGCCCGTGAAATCCTGGAAAATATTCCGGTTGGCCCGGAAGTTGTGGACAGGGTCTGTTTTATTGTCAGCAAGCACCACACCTTCTCCGCCATCGATGGTCTTGATTTTCAACTGCTGGTCGAAGCCGATTTTTTGGTCAATTCCGTCGAAGAGGAGGTCTCCCCGGAAGGGGTACAAAAGTTTGTGGCATTGAACTTCAAAACTGAAAGCGGGAGGAAGTTGATAGGTGAGTTGTTTGCGCAAAGCCTGTAATATGCTTCTGGTGCAAATTTGCACGCAATCTGGGAACTATTGTTAATGGGAATTAACCATGTTCGGAGATGCTTTTCAATAATTTTTCATTTTCAATTTCAATCTGCTTTCCGTCAAATTTCAAGATGTGGTCTTTCCTGAATTCTGATAAGGTCCGAATCACATTTTCTGTGGTCATGCCAATGTATTCAGCAATTTCTCGTCGGGAGATGGGCAGCTCAAACTTGTTATTATTATAAATATAATGGGCAAAATAAAGAATAACATGCGCAATCCTTCCTTTCAGGTTTTTGCGTCTAATTTCCAGATTATTCAGGATTATTTTATCTGTGGCTTCGCTAACGCGGGTCATAAGCCCCATCGTAAATTCCCCATTTATTAAAGCAACAGCCTTTATTTTTTCAAGAACAATTGCACAGATTATCGTTTCGTCAAGTGCAGTAACGGTATAGTTATAAGTTGAAGATGAGAATACACTGAGTAAACTGACAAAATCAAATGGCTTGGCAAAGCTAATAATCTGGTCTTTACCGTCTGTCCCTTTTCTTGAAAGTTTAACTAATCCCGATTTTAAATAGATAAAATCTTTAATTTCACTCCCCTCATAAATAATAATTTCACCTTTATCATATTGGTGTTCAGTTTTATTCTCACACATGAGCTTAATAACATCTGTGCTGGCATGAAAAAAAAATAGCGATCTTAACTTACATAATTCACAATTGCATTCATTTTTCATCCGTGTTTGTATTTTGCGAACATACTCGTTTCATAATACGAAACCCCAACTTTTATATTTTTCTTTGAAAGAAAATCGAAGATACTGCTTCAAAGATATGATAATTATCACTTGTAACATTTATCATACCTGCTTCTTGATAAAATAGATTTTAGCAGGGTAATTTTGGGAAAATTTTTAAATCGGTTATTTATGAAGAAGATATTAATCTTAGGAGCTGGTACTGGTGGTACAATGATGGCCAACAAACTTAGAAAGGCGCTTGACAGGGAAGAGTGGGGTATTACTGTTGTTGACAAACACCGTACCCATTACTATCAACCAGGATTTTTATTTATACCTTTTGGAATATATGACAAACATGATGTCGTAAAACCTAAATCAGACTTTATTCCAACAGGAGTTGAGCTCATTTATGCGGATATTGATAAGATTGTTGCTGAAGAAAATAAAGTTTTGTTAGAGGGAGGAAAAGTTTTAAACTACGACATCTTACTCATTGCTACAGGAACACATACTGCTCCGGAAGCAACCCCGGGATTAAAAGATAAATTATGGCAGAAGGAAATATTTGATTTCTATACCTACGAGGGGGCTCTTGCACTTCATAAATTTTTCAAAAATTGGGAAGGTGGAAAGTTAGTAATGGCAATTACTGAACTTCCTTATAAATGTCCGGTTGCCCCCATTGAATTTGTTTGTTTGGCAGATGAGTATTTTACCAAAAAAGGAATTCGCGACAAAGTGGATATTACTTTTGTGACACCTTTGCCCGGAGCTTTTACAAAACCAGTTGCCACAAAATTGCTTGGTGAAATGCTGGAAGAGAAGAATATAAAGGTAATTCCCGATTTTTATATTGAAAGAATTGATAACGATAAAAAAATACTGGTTTCATTCGATGAAATAGAAATTCCATTTGATGTACTTACCATTATTCCAATGAACATTGGTTCTGGCGTGATTAAACGAAGTGGATTGGGCGACGATATGAATTATGTCCCTACGAACAAGTTCACATTACAGTCGGACCAGTACGAAAATATTTTTGTGATCGGTGATGCAGCCAATTTGCCAACTTCAAAAGCAGGGAGTGTTGCGCACTTTGCAGGAGAAATTTTATTCGAAAATATCATGAGTGCTATTGAAGGCCGGCCTTTAACTGCCCAATTTGATGGACATGCGAACTGTTATATTGAAACCGGATTTGGTAAAGGACTATTAATTGATTTTAACTATACCATAGAACCTCTGCCCGGAACTTTCCCCTTACCTGGAATTGGGCCATTCGGATTGCTGAAAAACACTAAAATGAACCACTATGGAAAAATCATTTTCCGTTGGATATATTGGCACATTTTATTAAAAGGCAAAGAACTTCCGGTCGAGTCCTTGATGAGCATGGCAGGGAAAGAAAATATTCAAAATTAAATCGGGTTATGGAAGAAAAATCAATGCAAATACAAATAACAGAACTAAACCAGAAGGTTGATTTACTGCTCGAATATGTAAATGGGCAACGTCTTAAGGCCAATCAATTGGAGGATTTGATTTCCGACCTCTCCATTGTAGGAAAGGATGTCTACGATACAACGGTTGAGGAGCTTAATAACCGGATGGTAAAAATTGATCCTGATCAGGTAAAAAATATAGGATTGCGCTTATTATCGAATGTTGACAATATTGCAAAAGCCCTTGAAATCTTTGAAAGTCTGTCTGATTTGGCGAAAGATGCGATGCCGATTGTTAATGAGGTTATTATTGACTCAACCAGAAAAATGAATGAGTTGGACCAAAAAGGCTACTTCAACTTCTTTAAGGAGGTAGGATTAATCTTTGATAACATTATTACTCATTTTTCAAGGGAAGAGGTACATCTTCTGGCCGAAAATGTGGTGACGATTTTAGAAACGGTTAAAACACTGACCCAGCCGGAGATGATGAATGCAGTGAACAATGCCATTAAGGTGTTTGGAAGTATAAATACAACTGATGTCCCGGAGTATTCTGTTTGGAAGTTGATGCGTGAAATAAATCAGCCGGAAATGAAAAAAACCATTGGATTTATGGTCACTTACATGAAAAGTTTATCAGGAAATAATTTGTCTAATAAATAATAATAAATAATTAGTGTCATGGTAGAAAAAACTTATGCAGGAAAAACAGTAGAAGTTAACGAAGAAGGATATTTGTTAAACGTAGCGGATTGGTCTAAAGAAATTGCCCTCGAAATGGCCAGAGAAAATAATATTGAACTAACCGACAAACATTTTGAAGTACTAGAATATCTGCGCAAAGAACAAGCTGCAGGTGCATCATTAACTATAAGAAAGGTTGGAAATTCAGGGATTGTCGATATTAAAGGATTGTACCAGTTATTCCCCGGTGGTCCGCTGAAATTCTCATCAAAATATGCCGGAATACCCAAACCGGCAAGTTGTATTTAACCTAAAATTATTATAAAATGACTGAAAAAAAATCGGAAACACCTTTAAAAAAGGTGATGATTATTTGTTCAAAAGGCACTATTGAAGATGTGTATGCAGCTTTAATTATGGCCAATGGTGCTGTAATGGAAGGAATTGAAGCAAAAATTTTCTTTACATTCTTCGGACTTGATGCAATTACGAAAAAACGCATGAATAAATTGCACTCTTCAACGGTAGGAAATCCGGCAATGCGGATGCCAGGCGGACTACCGTTTCCAACTCTTTTGGGTGCTATTCCCGGAGTTGAAGCAGGCGTTTCAGCCATGATGAAAAAACAAATGGCGGACCTGGATATTCCTCCGGTGGATGAATTTCTGGATATGATTACGGCTGGCGGGGGTGAAATATATGCCTGCAAATTGGCTGCCGATATGTTCAAATTAACTATGGATGATTTAAGCGAACATACAAAAGCAATCATTACCGTTGGTACTTTATACGCCATGTCGGGAGGTGAAGGCACTCAAATTATTTTTGTATAATATTGACATTTGAAACATTGATAGGGGTTGTCTCAGAAAGACAATCCCTTTTTATCTCTTTTTATCGCGTAATTTTAGCCAAATTCCCATATTTTGAAAAAGTAATGCCAGTACGAACAACGGTATGTATAAATAAAAAATCAGGAAGTGATTCTTAGTAACTACCCTGTAATAAACAGAATGAAGGATAGCTAGGACAAAAAGAAAATAGGTGAGACGCTGGATATTTTTCCAGGTAATTTGACCCATTTTTCTCAGGGAATAATCATTGGAAGTTACAAGCACGAGGAGAATAAGTAATGCGGATAGTAAACCCAAATAGTTGGCCAATCCGAAATTATCCAGTCTGATCGTATAACCCAGGTCTGTTTTGTTGAGAAAGTATTTCCAGTTACTGCCCCTCAAATGGACAAACAAGCCGGTAATTGAATGAACAATAGCCAGAAAGCCTCCGGTGATGCCGATATCCCGCCTTAGGTGATTGGAAACCGGATTGTTTCGCTTTTGCAAGAGATTTACAGGTCCGATCAGTAAGGAGATGGTGAAAGCCAGTATGGCCACATATCCGGTTACGTCGGTGACAATAGTTATCAGATCCCTTCCGGGCCAGAGAAAATGAAGGAATAATCCAAAAAGCAGGATCAGGAGAAAGGAAGGCAGATAATGTTTTTTTAGTCTGGTTTTGAGGGTGTGCATAAATGATAAACTTGTTTGATTTGTAATCTGCACTAATCTAAAGGGTTCGTTTTACTATTGTATATCGAATTCTTTCTCACCAGATTCCCAGAATATATCCGGCAATTGAAAATAGGACGATATACATCCCTGCGTCTATGGCCAATAATCTGAGCGAGCGGTTGGCAAACAGGTAGGTGCCGGCCATGGCAGGCAGTATCCAAATCAGCGAAATCAATAGTCCATCTACCAAACCGGTTGCGCCACCCGTTCCGGATGCGACGGCACTTAGCCCGCAAACGGCCAGAAAGTGCATAACGGCTGTGCCGCCAAATATCAGCGGGGCATTAATTTTTACCGGGATATTGTTGGGATTGTTCTCTTTTTTCCAGGTTTTTCCAAACAATACAGCGCTGTGCCAGAAAGCTCCCAGCACAAAAGAAAAAATCGTTAGTACGATTACCGGTAACCAGTGAATATTTGAAATCAGACTGAGTAAGTTCGTAAGCCAACGGCGGTTGACATCTATTTTGATTAGCGAAAGTGTCCCACCTTGTGTCCAAAAAAATTATGACGCTACATGATAAAAGGACATTAATGCTTTCACTTGTTGACAGGTGGAAGGCAAGCGGGATGAGCCAGGCAGATTTTGCAAGGACACATCAGGTAAACCTGGCAAAGTTTCGGTACTGGATTAATGCGCAGCGAAAAGGAACGGAAGAGGGCTCACCGGCTTTTATCGAGCTAAACGGTTTTTCTCATCAGGATATCAGCATCAGGTACCCCAACGGAGTAGAATTGGTATTGCCAGCCCAAACTCCGGTAGTTTTTTTGCGGTCACTGATCAATCTATAAGTCCATGTTTTCCCTGGGGGCAGCCCGGTATTATTTGTACCGTGAACCCACCGACATGCGCAAGAGTTTTGATGGCCTTTGCGGGCTTGTCAACGGGCGGCTTGGCCAGAACCCGATGAGCGGTGATGTGTTTATCTTTTTGAACAAGCCACGCAACAGGGTCAAGCTGCTGCGCTGGGAACCGGGTGGGTATGTACTTTTTTTCAAGCGGCTTGAGCGGGGGACTTTTGAACTGCCCACAGTCCAAAATCCGGGTTTGTCGCAGATGCTCGATTACGGTGAACTGGCCATGATAATTACTGGTATTTCAATGAGAAATGCAAATAAAAGGGTACGATTTTTTCCACAAAATAACGTTGATAAGTATCTGTAAAACTGTTTGTTTGCAAGAGTCATTCGTGATATATTTGTGTCATGACAGGCACCGAAACGATAACAATAACGAAGGCAGAATACCAACACCTTTTGGATAAAAGTTCAAGGGTTGAATGGCTCGAACATCAGTTATCGGAACTAAAACGCCTTGTTTTCGGGGCTAAAAGTGAACGGTTTATAGCCCCCATCCCCGGACAACTTAGCTTGTTTGACCTTCCGCAGGAATTACCGGTCGAAAAACCACTGGAAGAAATCACCTACACCCGCGCAAAAGCGGAGAAAGAGAAAAAACAACCGCTGCGGGCAGAGCTACCGGCCCACCTTCCACGAAGAATTGAAGTGATTGAGCCTGAGAATATTCCCGAAGGATCAAAAAAGATTGGCGAAGCGATCACCGAAATACTTGAATACGAGGCTGCCAATATCTATGTTCGACAGATTGTCCGGCCAAAATATATCGTTGAATCGAACGACGAATCAACTAAAATAGCCATCGCAGAACTTCCATCGCTGCCAATTCCAAAGGGGAATGCAGGCCCATCGATGATCGCCTATTTGATGGTCAGTAAGTTTGTCGACCATTTGCCGTTTTACCGGCAGTCACAAATCTTCAAACGTCAGGGGTTGCACCTTGCAGAATCAACCATTGGTGGTTGGTTCAACGCAGGATGTACCCTTATTGAACACTTGTACCGAACATTATTGTTAAAGATAATGTCGTCGGATTATCTGATGGCAGATGAAACACCGATTCCGGTATTGACCAGTGACAAACCGGGAGCAACCCACAAGGGCTATTACTGGGTGTATTATGATCCGGTAAACAAACTTGTTTTGTTCGATTACCGGAAGACCCGTGGGCGGGAAGGCCCAAACGAGATGCTGAAAAACTTCTCGGGATACCTTCAAACCGATGGCTATACGGCTTATAATAATCTGGAAAATCAGGCAAACATTATCCAGTTGGCCTGTATGGCACATGCCCGACGCAAAATGGAGTCAAGTCTTGACAATGATAAGGAGCGTGCAACCTGGGCTTTGACCATGATCCAGAAATTGTATGACATCGAACGTCAAGCCCGGGAAGGATCATTATTACCTGAAGATATCAGGAAATTGCGCCAGCAACAAGCCAAGCCGGTATTGGATGAAATGGGCGAATGGCTCAAGGAGCAAATAAACCTGGTCTTACCCAAAAGTGCAATCGGTGGAGCTATCGCCTATACACTTACTTTATGGCCGCGGCTGATCAGGTATATTGAGGATGGACGGTTCCAGATAGACAACAACCTTATCGAAAACAGTATAAGGCCTGTCGCGTTAGGCAGGCGCAACTATATGTTTGCGGGGTCACATGAAGCTGCACATCGATCGGCTGTAATCTATTCCCTGCTGGCCACCTGCAAAATCAACAATATAGAACCACAAGCATGGCTTACCAAAACGCTTTCTGTTATCGCCGATTGTCCGGTAAGTCAACTGCACACACTCCTGCCCACGCAAAAGTAAAACCGGAATTTTGAAAAAAACAGAAGCAGTTAGCCGTTGGCTTACGTATTATTTGTACCGTGAACCCACCGACATGCGCAAGAGTTTTGATGGCCTTTGCGGGCTTGTCAACGGGCGGCTTGGCCAGAACCCGATGAGCGGTGATGTGTTTATCTTTTTGAACAAGCCACGCAACAGGGTCAAGCTGCTGCGCTGGGAACCGGGTGGGTATGTACTTTTTTTCAAGCGGCTTGAGCGGGGGACTTTTGAACTGCCCACAGTCCAAAATCCGGGTTTGTCGCAGATGCTCGATTACGGTGAACTGGCCATGATAATTACTGGTATTTCAATGAGAAATGCAAATAAAAGGGTACGATTTTTTCCACAAAATAACGTTGATAAGTATCTGTAAAACTGTTTGTTTGCAAGAGTCATTCGTGATATATTTGTGTCATGACAGGCACCGAAACGATAACAATAACGAAGGCAGAATACCAACACCTTTTGGATAAAAGTTCAAGGGTTGAATGGCTCGAACATCAGTTATCGGAACTAAAACGCCTTGTTTTCGGGGCTAAAAGTGAACGGTTTATAGCCCCCATCCCCGGACAACTTAGCTTGTTTGACCTTCCGCAGGAATTACCGGTCGAAAAACCACTGGAAGAAATCACCTACACCCGCGCAAAAGCGGAGAAAGAGAAAAAACAACCGCTGCGGGCAGAGCTACCGGCCCACCTTCCACGAAGAATTGAAGTGATTGAGCCTGAGAATATTCCCGAAGGATCAAAAAAGATTGGCGAAGCGATCACCGAAATACTTGAATACGAGGCTGCCAATATCTATGTTCGACAGATTGTCCGGCCAAAATATATCGTTGAATCGAACGACGAATCAACTAAAATAGCCATCGCAGAACTTCCATCGCTGCCAATTCCAAAGGGGAATGCAGGCCCATCGATGATCGCCTATTTGATGGTCAGTAAGTTTGTCGACCATTTGCCGTTTTACCGGCAGTCACAAATCTTCAAACGTCAGGGGTTGCACCTTGCAGAATCAACCATTGGTGGTTGGTTCAACGCAGGATGTACCCTTATTGAACACTTGTACCGAACATTATTGTTAAAGATAATGTCGTCGGATTATCTGATGGCAGATGAAACACCGATTCCGGTATTGACCAGTGACAAACCGGGAGCAACCCACAAGGGCTATTACTGGGTGTATTATGATCCGGTAAACAAACTTGTTTTGTTCGATTACCGGAAGACCCGTGGGCGGGAAGGCCCAAACGAGATGCTGAAAAACTTCTCGGGATACCTTCAAACCGATGGCTATACGGCTTATAATAATCTGGAAAATCAGGCAAACATTATCCAGTTGGCCTGTATGGCACATGCCCGACGCAAAATGGAGTCAAGTCTTGACAATGATAAGGAGCGTGCAACCTGGGCTTTGACCATGATCCAGAAATTGTATGACATCGAACGTCAAGCCCGGGAAGGATCATTATTACCTGAAGATATCAGGAAATTGCGCCAGCAACAAGCCAAGCCGGTATTGGATGAAATGGGCGAATGGCTCAAGGAGCAAATAAACCTGGTCTTACCCAAAAGTGCAATCGGTGGAGCTATCGCCTATACACTTACTTTATGGCCGCGGCTGATCAGGTATATTGAGGATGGACGGTTCCAGATAGACAACAACCTTATCGAAAACAGTATAAGGCCTGTCGCGTTAGGCAGGCGCAACTATATGTTTGCGGGGTCACATGAAGCTGCACATCGATCGGCTGTAATCTATTCCCTGCTGGCCACCTGCAAAATCAACAATATAGAACCACAAGCATGGCTTACCAAAACGCTTTCTGTTATCGCCGATTGTCCGGTAAGTCAACTGCACACACTCCTGCCCACGCAAAAGTAAAACCGGAATTTTGAAAAAAACAGAAGCAGTTAGCCGTTGGCTTACA
>JAMDDG010000451.1 GCA_023488865.1 Bacteroidota bacterium
GAAGTGTGGGTGCGTCCTGTACAGGGTGGCGTCGAATTGACCCGCGAGCAGTTCAAAGACCTGTTGAATAATAAACCGGTCTTTGTTGAGGGCATGATCGACCAATCCAAACTGCCCAAGCAGGAGCAGGGATCGAAGCAAACCGAAGCCACCGACCAAAAGGGGCAAAAGTATAACGCCTGGGTATGGCCGGATCAGGACGCCGGGCGCATCCGCCACACCAGCCTGCCACCCGAACAATGGAAAGAGGCACAGGCCAAAAAGCAGGCGCAACCCGCCGAAGGCTTCAAAACGCAGGTTGCAGTAAACAACGAGGGCAAAACCAACGAGGCGACCAGGCAATCGACCGAACCTCTGAAGAAAGGCCAAACGCAGCCTACCGAAAAGCAGCAGGAGAAGAAAGATCAAAAGCAACAGGAGCAACGGCAATCACTTGCCAAGCCCAAAAAAAACGTTGGACATAAGCTGTAATCTAAGATTTATCAACCACTAAAAAAATCAACGATGAAAGTCATCATAGCAGAAAAGCCAAGCGTAGCGCGTGATATTGCCACTATCGTGGGTGCAACGTCGAAAAAAGACGGATATATGGAGGGTCGCGGCTGGGCTGTTACCTGGGCGTTCGGCCACCTGGTAGGACTGGCGATGCCCGAAGCCTACGGATTTAGGAGTTTCCAGCGCGAAAAACTGCCGATACTCCCGCAGGAGTTTATCCTGATTTCCCGCCAGATCAAAGAGGGGAAAGAGTATAAGAACGATCCCGGCGTAATAAAGCAACTTAAAATCATCAAAGAGCTGTTCTCCAAAGCTGACGGCATTGTCGTGGCAACAGACGCCGGACGGGAAGGCGAATTAATCTTCCGATACATCTACAATTATGTAGGCTGTTCCCGCCCGTTCCAACGACTATGGATCAGCTCGCTTACCGACAAGGCCATCAAAGAGGGTTTTCAGAACCTCAAACCCGGCAGCGATTATGACAACCTTTATTTATCGGCGAAAGCACGGAGCCAGGCCGATTGGGTAGTCGGAATTAACGCCTCACAAGCCCTGTCTATTGCTGCCGGGCGCGGATCATGGTCACTCGGTCGCGTTCAAACCCCGACACTGGCGATGATTTTAAGTTGCTTTATTACGCCGGAGGATTTCAAACCGCAAACGTACTTCAAATTAAGGCTGCACACGGCCAAAGATGTAACGGTGTTCGCCGTTCTATCGGTGGATAAATACGACAGCCGTCCCGCAGCGGACGAAGTGCTGCAACAGGTGAAGGTTGCCGGAACCGTCCGCGTTACGACTGTCGAAAAGAAAGAGGTGAAGCAGGAACCGCCTTTGCTTTATGACCTCACTACGCTCCAAAAAGAGGCCAACAGCAAGCACGGCTTTTCAGCGGAAAAGACGTTGAACATCGCCCAGTCGTTGTATGAGGGCAAGAAGATTTCCTATCCGCGTACCGGAAGTAGGTATATTTCCGCTGACGTGCTGGATGAAATACCACACCTGATCGCTACATTAAAAAACCATCACCGCTTCGGTGCTTACGCGGCGGGGATGGAAAACATTGTGTTAAACATCCGCTGCGTGGACGATAAGAAGGTAACCGATCACCATGCGCTTATCATCACCGGAGATCCGGCGGACGGATTGACCGGCGATGAGCGGACGATTTACGATATGGTGGCGGGGCGTATGCTGGAGGCTTTTTCCAATCGTTGCACCAAAGAGAACACCTGCGTTTCTCTGGAAGCCGCCGGCGTACACTTTGTCGCAAAGGGCAGCGTAACGCTACTTCCCGGCTGGCGGTCTGTGTTCAACGCCACCGATGAAGAAGCGCAGGATGAGGATGTAATCACGCTGCCCGCACTCGCCGAAGGCGATACGCTTTCCATCCTAGATATGGAAGTGTTGGAAAAGCAAACCAAGCCCCGCCCGTTGCATACCGAAGCCTCGTTGCTTTCGACAATGGAGAGTGCCGGTAAGGAGTGCGAAAACGAAGAAGAACGCGAAGCAATGAAAGACGCCGGTATCGGTACGCCTGCTACCCGCGCCGCGATTATCGAAACGCTCTTTGCCCGTGAATATATCCAGCGCGAGAAAAAAGCTTTGGTTCCCACGAATAAAGGGTTGATAGTTTACCTTGCCGTGAAAGAAAAGAAAATCGCTGACGTGGCGATGACCGGAAGCTGGGAACACGACCTTGCCAAAATCGGCTCCGGTGAAATGGATGCCGCTACGTTCCACCGCTCGATAGAGGTTTACGCCTCACAAATTACTATAGAATTGCTCGACATTCCGTTTGAACGCAAGGACGACCGCCCCGGTTGCAGTTGCCCCAAGTGCAAAAACGGTCAGGTCGTATTTTTTCAGAAAGTCGCCAAGTGCAATAACGAACATTGCGGGCTGACTGTGTTCCGCAGCATTGCCAAAAAGGATTTGACCGACACACAGCTTACTTCCCTTATGGTAAATGGCGCAACGCCCATGATTAAAGGTTTTGTAAGCAGCAAGACGGGTAACACGTTCGAGGCTGCCGTCGCATTTGACGCGGAGTATAAGACTGTGTTCAAATTCCCCGAAAACAAAAAGGGTGGCCATAAAAAAAGTAGAACGAAGTAAATTCCTTAACTTTGCCACTGAAAGAATCTATGACTTGCTAATTTGGGATAATTGCCTGACATCGGATTTTTTTAGTGGTGGCGTCCGGGGCAAGGCTTCGGACGCTTTTTTCTTTCCCTCCCGTTTTTATTTACCACTAAAAAAATCAAAAGATGAAAGCAACAAATAAATCTACAGCCGTGGAATTATCCTGGTTCCGGCTCTCTCTACTTTCTTATTTACGTGAATCGCATCCCGATAAAGCCGCCGACAGGCAGTTTATCGCCTCGCGGGGTGATGCGGCAGCCCAAGTGTACAGCGATATTATCAAATTGGGCGGCTCACACGACGAAGCCGAAGAAGTCGCCTCCCAAACCCTTTACGCCGGATTACATTTCTCCCCTTACCGTACCATTGTAAACATCCTTTGGGACGAGTTTGCAGACGAAATAGATCCTGCGCTGGCCGAGGGGGTGGCAATGGAATTACAGCCCCACCTTACCGGTGTCTTTGAAAAATATACATTGTCGGACGATTTCGCCGATAGTCAGGAGTACAGGTTACTCTACATGGAACTGACGGGCGCAATCCAAACATTCCTCGAAGATGGCGTTCAATAAGAAAACCCACCTTCGGGACAATATCGAGGCGATCCGTTTAGCGTTCAGCCTTGATAAAGAGGGACGGCAGGCTACGCCCGCCGAGCGGGAAACATTGAAAGCCTACTGCGGTTTCGGGGGAATCAAAGCCGTGTTGAATCCTGCCGACAAACCGGAAGACGTGCAGCATTGGACGAAAACCGACAGCGAATTGTTTCCGCTGGTTATGCAGTTGCACGATGTACTGCGTAGCGGTTCGGAAAATACCGCCGAATACAACCGCTATGTTTCTTCATTGAAAAATTCGGTATTGTCCGCCTTTTACACCCCGCCCAAAGTGGTGGACGCACTGGCGGCGGCATTGAAGGAAAGCGGCATTGAGCCGGTGCGCCTGCTAGACCCCTCCGCCGGAACAGGCATCTTTTCCGATGCTGTCCGGCTGTTGAATCCGCGCTGTGAAACCGCGCAATTTGAAAAAGATATGCTGACGGGTAAAATCCTTTCGCACCTGAACCCAACCGGAAACGTGCGGGTGGAAGGATTTGAAAACATTGAACCCCGCTACAACGGTTATTTCGATGTGGCAGCCAGCAATATCCCGTTCGGTGATATAGCTGTTTTCGATCCGGCTTACCTCCACTCCAAAGACCCGGTGCACAAGCTGGCCAGCGGCACGATACACAACTATTTCTTTATGAAAGGCGTCGATTGCGTCCGCGAAGGCGGGCTGGTGGCGTTCATCACCTCGCAGGGCGTGTTGAACGCCGAAAGCAACCGCCCCGTGCGTGAATGGTTGATGGAGCGGTGCGAACCGGTTTCCGCCGTCCGCTTCCCGAACAATCTCTTTACCGACCATGCAGGCACGGAAGTCGGCAGCGACCTGATAATTCTGCAAAAGAAATCGCCGGACGGGGAATTATCCGAGCGCCAACAGGATTTTATCAATAGCCGCAAGTTATCCAACGGTATTTCGATTAATAACCTGTTCCAAACATTTGACCAGGTAATTCACGACGAGGTAAAAGTCGGAACCGACCCATACGGCAAGCCTGCAATGGAGTTTACCCACTCCGGCGGCGTGGGTGCTATTGCCACCGAATTGCGCGGGATGTTGCGGGAAGATTTTTCCAAGCATTTGGATATTCAGGATTATCTGTCCCATGCACGAGATATGCCAGAACGGCTGCAACCGCAGAATTTAACTACAGAAGATGTCAAGTCGCAACTTAAACCGGATGAATCCCGCTTTCCCGACGACCTCGATCCTTTTTGGCAAGCTATTGAAGACTATTGGTTCCCTGACGGAAAGGCGTTTGGGGATAAGGAAAGACAAACCGTTACCAAAATACCAGAAAAACCTATTCAAGCGGGAATACAGGGTTCCCTTAACTTCGCCTTTTCCGATCCGGTTCCGCCACTGGCACAAACCTACGAGCCGACTACAGAGGCAAAAACGGTGGAACCAGCGTATAGCATCAATAACCAACCGCTCATATCACTGTATGATTTATTCGGCTTGTCCGCCGAGGAACGTACACAGATCAAACCCAAATCCAACCGCTCCCGTCGTTGGATGGAAATACCACAGCCAAAAGCAAAGCAGGGGCGGAAATCCTCAAAAAAGGAGGATGACCGTGCGCCATTGGATTGGAGGGAGAAATTAATGCTGCAATCCCGCCAAAAAGAACAACAGGCAAAACAGGGGTCAACTGTTTCCCCGATAGCCGATGCCCGAAAGGAGGAACAGCTTGAAAACCTCAAAAGGGAAACGGAACGGGAAGAACGGACGAAGCCCATCCCTTTTGTCCTACCGGAACAGGGATTACCAAAGCATTATAAGGAAGGGTCGCTGGTAACAAACGCGGACAATCGCATTGGCTACCTACACGATTTAGAGGGTTTCCGTCCCATGTTTCACCCGCTCGAACTTTTGCCCCAACAGCAAAGACGGGCATCGCTCTACATCGAAATCCGTGATACCTATCACCACCTTTACCTGAACGAAGCCGACACACTGCGGGAAAATCCAGCCCTGCGTCAGATGCTTAATCGCCTGTACGACGATTTTACGAAAGAATTCGGCAACCTGAACGACCCCAAGAATCTTGACCTTATTAAGATGGATGCCGGAGGTCGGGAAATCCTTTCTCTGGAGCGCTACCACGAGGGCAAGGCGGTAAAGGCGGATATTTTCGAGCGCCCGGTGGCATTCAATACCCGCGAGATTACCCATGCCGACAATGCCCGCGACGCGCTGGCCGCTTCGCTCAACAAACACGGGACGGTCGATCTGGGGTACATGGCATCCCTGACGGGCGGAACGGAAGAAAACCTGCTGACGGAATTGAAAGGAAAGGTTTACTTTAATCCGCTGGTGGGCAGCTACGAGATAGCCGACAAGTTCATCGCCGGTAACGTCATTTCCAAAGCGGACGAGGTACAAAAATTTATCGACAGCCACCCTGACCATGAGGCAGCCCGTGAATCGCTGGCAGCTTTGCGGGAGGCCAGGCCGAAGCCTATCGACTTCGACGATTTGGATTTTAACTTCGGGGAACGATGGATACCTACCGGCATCTATGCCGCCTACGCTTCGTACCTTTTTGAAACGGAAGTAACGGTAACATATGCCTCCAGCCGCGACGAGTTCAGCCTCAACGCCCGCTCCCGAAACGCCAATATCACGGAAAAATACGGCGTTCGCAGCGAAAACCGCCTGTTCGACGGGGTTGCCCTGATGCGCCATGCCCTACACGATACCACGCCAGACATTACCAAAACGGTCATGGAGGGAGAACGCGAGGTCAAAGTACCCGACGGGCAGGCAATCCAACTGGCCAACAGTAAAATCGACGAAATGCGTAACGGGTTCTCGGACTGGCTCAGGGAACAATCGCCGGAATTTAAAGACAGGCTGGCCGGCCTTTATAACCGCACGTTCAACTGTTTCGTGCGACCGGAGTACGACGGCAGCCACCAGATCTTTCCGGGGCTCGACCTGAAAGCTCTCGGTATCGACGACCTGTATAAGAGCCAAAAAGATGCTGTCTGGATGCTTAAAACCAACGGGGGAGGCATCTGCGACCACGAAGTCGGGGCAGGCAAAACATTGGTTATGTGCTGTGGGGCAATGGAAATGAAGCGGCTGGGACTGGCTAACAAACCGATGATTATCGCCCTGAAAGCTAACGTACACGAGATAGCGCAGACCTTTTGCACCGCCTATCCGAACGCAAAGGTACTCTATCCGGGCAAGGAGGATTTTACCCTCACCAAACGCGCCCGCATCTTCAACGAGATGAAAAATAATAATTGGGATGCGGTGATTTTGACCCATGAACAATTCGGTATGATTCCGCAATCCCCCGAAATCCAGCGCGACATTTTGCAGAAAGAGTTGGATAGCGTGGAAGAAAATCTGGAAGTACTGCGTAATCAGGGCAGGGAGGTTTCCAACTATATGCTCAAAGGCTGTCAGAAACGGCAGGCGAACCTTGAAGCCCGCCTGAAAGGGATAGCCCACCAGATAGAGAGCCGCAAGGATGATGCGGTGGATTTCAGGCGCATAGGTATCGACCACTTGTTTGTGGACGAATCACACAAATTCAAAAACCTCACCTTTACCACCCGGCACGACCGCGTGGCAGGGTTGGGAAATTCGGAAGGCTCACAACGGGCGCTCAATATGCTGTTCGCCCTGCGAACCATTCAGGATCGCACGGGTAAAGACCTCGGTGCAACATATCTTTCAGGTACGACGATTTCAAATTCGCTTACCGAATTGTACTTGCTCTTTAAATATTTACGCCCGAAAGAACTGGAACGGCAAGGGATTAACACGTTCGACGCTTGGGCGGCTATCTTCGCCAAGAAAACCAAAGATTATGAGTTTTCGGTGACCAATCAGATTGTGCAGAAAGAGCGGTTCCGGTATTTTATCAAAGTACCCGAACTGGCCGCTTTTTATTCTGAAATTACTGACTTCCGTACGGCGAAGGACATCGGTATCGACCGCCCCGAAAAGAACGAAATCCTGCACAATATTCCACCCACACCCGACCAGCAGGATTTTATACAAAAACTTATGACCTTTGCCAAAACGGGCGACGCTACCATTTTAGGACGGGAACCGCTTTCGGAAAGTGAGGAAAAAGCAAAGATGCTCATTGCTACGGACTACGCCCGTAAAATGAGCCTCGACATGCGGCTGATTGATCCGCAGAAGTACGGCGACCATATCGACAACAAGGCCAGCCATTGTGCTGCTGTCATTGCCGGTTACTACAAAACGTTTACAGCACAAAAAGGGACGCAGTTTGTCTTTTCCGACCTGGGAACTTACAAACCGGATATATGGAACCCGTGCAGCGAGATTAAAAATAAACTCGTCGCGCAGTATGGTATTCCACCCTCCGAGATAAGGTTTATTCAGGAAGCCGGAACGGAGAAATCCCGCAAGGCGATGATTAAGGATATGAACGAGGGTAATATCCGTGTTTTGTTCGGCTCAACCGAAATGCTCGGTACGGGCGTAAACGCCCAGAAACGCTGTGTGGCTGTCCATCACTTAGATGCACCCTGGCGGCCAAGCGATCTGGAACAGCGCGACGGGAGGGCGATCCGAAAGGGTAATAAAGTGGCTAAATTCCATGCAGATAACAAGGTCGACGTGGTGATTTACGCAGTTGAAAAGTCGCTAGACGCTTATAAGTTTGGGTTGTTGCACAACAAACAGCTATTTATCAACCAGCTAAAGAATAACAACATGGGTAGCCGTACCATTGACGAGGGGAGCATGGATGAAAAAAGCGGTATGAATTTCTCCGAATATGTGGCTATCCTTTCCGGTAATACCGAATTGCTGGAGAAGGCGAGGCTGGAGAAAAAAATTGCATCGCTGGAAAGCGAGCGGCAGGCGTTCGTGCGCGGCAAGTCCTCAACCCGCTACAAGCTGGAGGGAATCATGCAGACTGTCGAAACTAATAAGGGTTTTATCGCCCGCATATCCAAAGACGTGGAAACGTTCAACGCCCGTGTGCAAATTGCGCCGGACGGGACGCGCCTTAATCCGGTCAAATTAGACGGCTTTGCGGCGACCGACCCCGTGTCCGTCGGCAAGAAGCTGAACGAGATCGCCGACAAAGCGCGGACGCACGGCCTGTCGGAACCCATTGGATCGCTCTACGGTTTTACCTTGCTGGTGAAGTCAGAAACCACAGTGAAGGACGGCTTCGATCTGGTGCAGAACCGCTTCTTCATCAAAGGCGAGGGCGAGATTTTGTATAACTACAATCACGGACACATTGCCGTCGATCCGAAAACGGCGGCAGCCAATTTTCTGAACGCCCTTGACACCATGCCCGCCCTGCTGGAGAAGTATAAAACGGACAACGAAAAGCTGATGAAAGACGTTCCCGTGCTCAAAACAGTAGTGGAAAGTGTCTGGAAGAAAGAGGACGAATTAAAAGGACTGAAATCAGAAATGGCCGTCATGGAGCGCAAGATTGAAGCCTCGCTGAAACCTATCGAGCAGAGCGTCGGAATAATGCCCGGTATTCCGAAAGAGGACACTAAATCGTTCCAGGTTCCGGAAGGGTTACGGGCGGTCAAAGAGGTCATGGGTGACAGGCTGGTTATCGCCCGGATTAATAATGTCATCAAACAAGAATCGGCTATATCAAAGGGGATCAAAATATAAATAAACACTTCGGTAGCCTAGTGGTTGTCGGGGTGTTTTTATTAATTTACATTCGTTGTAAAATCTATTTTTGGTTCTATGGATAAATCTGAAATTCTAATAAAATTGATTTGAGTTTCTGATACACCTATGCTATATAACCTTGATTGATGCCGTGTCCGTTCTTCATCACAGTAATAGCTGACATTCCAAGTTATACCACCTCCTACTTTTTCATGTATCAATTTAAAATAAGGAAGATCTATTTCATTTAAAGAATGCCCCAAAACATATATTTCTTCAAAATCTGACAA
This sequence comes from Bacteroidota bacterium, assembly GCA_023488865.1. Lineage (GTDB taxonomy): Bacteria > Bacteroidota > Bacteroidia > Bacteroidales > Prolixibacteraceae > CAINVV01. The sequence goes on from JAMDDG010000451.1 coordinate 9,186, forward strand.
CTGATTAAAAAAATCTTGGTTCTGTTCTATAATTTCATTAACGGGCTTGTAGGTTGTCCGATAATATTCTCTGATAATTTCTTCTCCTTCCGTAACACGTGGATCGTCACCTGAATGAATATCGTCCAGTATTTCTTGAATTTCAGCATCCGTTAATGCTTCTTCTCTTGCAGTATTTATGTCAGAGATTATTTCGGCATCTGTTTTGGAAGGTTCTTTTATCCGGTTGTGACCATAAACGAGAATTGAGCTATTATCGACTGCTTTATTGTGAATATACTTGATATTCATTGAATTAATTCGATATAACCGTTCTAATGTATCAGTGTAATTAAATGTAAGATATAATGCATCTACAGGCAGAGAAATTGCATCGTTTTGGGTTTGGGCAATTGTTAGCTGCATAATCCATTCTAATAATGCGCTTGTTATCCCTTCACATATATCATCTGTAATTTGGCTAATTTCGTACTGATAATCGTGATGGCCAGCATCGCTCCAATCTTCAGCACCATAATCCATCAAAAAAGTTTCTGCACGATCTCTGATTTCTTCTTCGTCAATATCGCCCAGATAACTTTCAAAGTCAGACCAAAAATCATCTCCTCCTAAAAACTGCTCTATTCTCTCATACAAATCAGAATGATTTTCTTCTACATAATCTTTAAAATTCCAGAAACTGGATTTTATGCCATGATATAAATCAAATCCATTTCCAATAATATATAATTTCATAGCTGCTTATTTATTGATAATTAGCTGCAAATAAAGCTAATTAAAACGATATCTGGGAATAAAGGGAAAAGCTTTCATCTTGTAATAGCAAACCCCGCGCCTGTCATCACGACGGTGCAGAGTACCGCCAGGGAAAATAATGTTTCGGGAAAAACGAAAAAAGTATGCAGGTTTAGTGGTCATCTGTATTTTCGGGATCGTTCCCTGTATCTTCAGGGGCGTCGTCATCCGAAGTTTCTCCTTTTTGAAAATTGGTCTTGATAAAGGCTTCCACATCACGTTCCTTGTAAAAGGTTTTATGATAGATCATTTGATAGGGTAACTCGCCCGACGAGCGGTAACGCTGGAGTGTCCGTTTGCTGACATTGAGCAGTTGGCAAACGTCCTGATTATCCAGCAGCCGTTCGCCCTCCAGCAACTTTTCTTTTATTGCCATCTTTTCCAAATGCCGCTCTATCCGGTCGAGGTGTGCCATAATACGTTCAAATCCTATTTGCATCCAGTCCTTCAAATCGTCATTTATACCCATTGCCGCTGTATTTTTTATTCTTGCTTACACAAAGATCAGACGTTTATGAATGACTGATAACGAGGTCGGTATGACTTTTTTGAAGATATTTGCAGAGAGATTATTTACAGGGATTTATAAGAGTTTTCCATGTTAAAATGGAACGAAAAATCGGGAAAACAGTCGGTATCAAGGAGATTATAATACAAAACACCCGATTCTGACCTGAATTAATATCAAAACCGGGTGTTTATGGATAAATACCGACCCCGGTATCGGTTATTTTCTACCCATGCGCTTCAACAGGGCATTTTTCAATTTATCAAGAAAGGGTGTGGGGACATTGCGTATTTTCAAATCGCCGAAAGCCCGTGAAAGATTGCCGTCCAACTGGATATTAAATACATTCTGGATATAATCGTAAAGTTGAGTAAGCGGTACATCGCCGAATGAACCGGCACTATCCCAGGAGTAGATTTGTTCCTGCAATTCAGTTTTGCTTCCCATCCATGTTTTCTTTGTAGCCGGAAATTTAAAAGTGCCGAATTTTATTCCATTGTCATTCAACAGCTCTATTTCCTGCATCAGGTAGGCGGAAAGCATATCGTTGGCCATGATTTTAGCCACTTTGAAATCACAATTGGTTGAGAATTTCGGATCAAGCTCATAATAAAAGGTTTCCAGGTATTGTTCGGTATCTACCCTGCCGCGCAGAAAATAAAGAGAATCCATGTGGGTGGAGCCGGAGCGGTAATACCGTACAAAATCCAAACGTTTTGTTGTATAATCATTAATTGCATTCAGCTCTCTGTTCAAATATTCTTTTTGAGCATCAAATCCTGCTAATGGTCTATTCATCTCTATGTTAAAGATTTTACGGTAATAAATCAGTCGATAGCAAAACTTAGGCTTAATATCTTTAAAAAATAATATTTCCTCTTCTTCGTTTTTAAAAGTATAAATCAAAATAAATGTCTTCAATCGATTGAATGCCTCTCCGAGGACTTGAGAACCGGCTAAAGACCTTTTTAAAATGTTATCTTCAGAAGATTCTATTTGTTCAATTCTTGCATCAACCTCTTTTTTAAGATTGGTGATATATTTAATCATAGTTCATTTATATAGGTCATAGTTCTATTTTGTTCAATCAACTCCTATTTTGATGACCGCATTAAAGTTTAAATCGTTAAAACAGAGGCAAATAAATCAGGTTTGCAGTATTGAAAAAGAATAAACTTGTTTCAAACAATCATTACGCCTTTGTGACGACTTTATTTCTGAAATACAAATTCAAACCTGAAAATTTACCTCCATTAACTTGATGAATCATTTGTGCAAAATCAGGCATCCTTGTCAATTTATTTTAAACCATCTGCCCACATTCTTGCAATATTCAGCATAATTCTTACCGTGTTTCTTCGCTAAATATTCTTCTTCCAGACGAACCTGAATCTGTATTATCCATATTGAGGCTACTAGTATAAGCAACGAAATTGCATTAGGAAGAATAAGAAATATGCCTGCAAGGGTAATAAGCATCCCCAAAAATACGGGGTTACGTGAAATGGAAAACAGACCTTTTGTTTTTAGTTCAGTTTTTGTCGAAAGGTCAATACCTATCCGCCACGAGTTGCCCATCTGAACCTCTGCTATTACAATCCAGAGTAATGCGACGTGAACGAGTGTAAATCCGGTGTATTTAAGAACTGATACTTCCAGCCATCTACCTGGCATAAGATACTGGTAGACATCAGGAAATAGATTAGTCAACACTGTGAAAAATATTAGGAAGTTAATCAAAGTGAGTACCTTTCTTATGTAGTCCTGTAAAGAATCCGTATTGCTAAATACATAAGCAATTATTCCGGTTTTACGCTTTACCCTTATTGTAGGATATATAAATACAGCAATGAAATATACGACAAGGAACACTAGGATATATATTTTATCTATCATGTGATTTAATTTCAATATTGATTATAATTTCTTTCAAAAATCATATTTTGAATTCCAGATTTAACCGAGAAACCAATGAGTTTTGATTTTAAACTGAGAGGCACGGTTATTTTTGAGAGTTCCCCGGTTTATTTATTTTCTTAATATTCTAAGAGCATTAAAAATTGCAATTAGAGCAACCCCCATATCACCAAAAACAGCCTCCCACATAGTAGCAATCCCAAATACACCAAGAACTATGAAAATTAACTTCACACCCATAGCAAACAAGATATTCTGCCATACAATGCTTCTTGTTGTTTTTGCAACATTAAGAGCCATAGCAACTTTCGATGGTGAATCTGTCATCAACACCACATCAGCAATCTCGATTGCCGCATCTGAACCAAGCGCTCCCATGGCAATTCCAACGTCTGCTCGCGCAATAACGGGAGCATCATTTATTCCGTCGCCAACAAAAGCCACCCGGCCATCTTTATTTTCTGATATTAATTGCTCAATGTGTTTAACTTTATCCTCAGGTAGCAGTTCATAGTAATAACGGCTGATTCCTAATTTTTTTGCAAAAGCCTGAGCAGCATATTGATTATCACCGGTCAACATGACCGTCTGTATTTTTTTCGCTTTTAATTTTTCTATCGCATCAATCGCATCTTCTTTCAAACTATCGGAAATAATGATATACCCGGCATAAATGCCATCAATAACAACATGTACCACTGTTCCATCAACTTGACAAACTGGATGTTCAATCTTTTCTTTGTGCAATAGCTTGTCATTGCCCGCAAGAATAATTCTGCCTTCAACAACCGCTTTAATGCCATGCCCGGAAATCTCCTCTATTTGGCTGATTCTGGCAGGATCAATCTTTTTCTTATACCCCATGGTAATAGATTGTGCAACGGGATGGTTCGAGTTAACTTCTGCATAAGCAGCGTACTCCAAAATTTCTTCTTTAGTAAAACCGTTGGATGTAACAACCTCTGCAACTTTAAATTCGCCCTTTGTCAGAGTACCTGTTTTATCAAACACGACAGTTGTTATTCGGGTTAATGCATCCAGAAAATTAGAGCCTTTCACAAGAATTCCTTTACGTGATGCAAGACCAACACCGCCAAAATAACCCAAGGGAATGCTGATAACCAAAGCACAAGGGCAAGAAATAACCAACACAACCAATGCCCGATAAATCCAATCGTTAAATGTTTGCCCGCTGAATAAAAGCGGTGGTAATATCGCCAGGAACAAAGCGCCGATAACCACTATCGGGGTATAGTACCTTGCAAAAGTTGTGATGAATTTTTCAGTTTCTGCTTTTTGCGAAGTGGCATTCTCGACCAATTCAAGTATTCTTGAAACAGATGACTGGCCAAATAATTTGTTGACTTTAATCGTAATAACCCCTCTCTGATTGATCATCCCAGCCATTACTTCATCATTTTCTTTCACGCTTCTGGGAACGCTTTCTCCTGTCAATGCGGCTGTGTCAACAAACGACTTTCCTTCAATTATTGTTCCGTCAAGTGGGACTTTCTCCCCAGCCTTAATAATGATCGTATCACCAATCTTAACCTCTTCCGGGGAAACTTTTATTATTTCCGTGCCTGCCTTCAAATTAGCATAATCGGGCTTGATTTCCAGTAGCGACTTGATTGATTTTCGAGAACGGCCAATCGCAATATCCTGAAACAATTCACCCGTAACATAAAATAGCATAACTGCAACTGCCTCAGGCATCTGGTGAATAACAAAAGCTCCAAGTGTAGCAATGGTCATTAAAAACTGCTCATCAAAAAATTGTCCTTTGATTATATTTCTCACTGCGGAGGTTATCACCTTCCAACCTACAATGAGGTAGGCTGTAACATAAACAGTATATTCCGCTATTTCATATGGAGTATTGTGGAGTCTTTTTTCAAATACTAATCCAATGAGCAGCAATGCCAATCCGACAACAGCTTTAATTATTGTCCGTTTATTTTCTGCAAGTTCACCTTTTGAAACCAAAGCTTTCGCATCATCACCATCTTCTACTTCAACCTCCGACTCTATCTCTTTTATTCGGGCTTTAACCCTTTCGATGTTGTCGGTATCGATAGTCATCGTGGAATTTGCAAAATTCACAGTTATGAATTTTACTTCCTCTAGCTTTATCAAGTTATCTTCAATCTTTGATGCACATGAAGCACAATCCAGATTTTTTAATTTATATTTTTTCATGTCCCAATTATTTATTGTAAAAATGTTTCCAACTCAATTTTCAGGTATTTAATGTATTTTAAATAGAGGACTAGAATTACATTTCAGCCAAATAACTAAAATAATAATGTTCAATGGAGAAATGAAATCCTAAATCCCCTATTGTCTAGAATATTAATTAGTCCATTTCCTTATAATCCCTTACTGTTTGTTTATTATATTTCCTTTAATTATAATGGTCACCGGTGAGTTTTTAGCATTGGAGTTTACAGTAATAGCTTTGGAAAAAGTACCTAATCTATTAGTATCATATTTAACTTTAATAATTCCTGTTCTCCCGGGAGGAATAGGTGTACTTGGCCATTCAGGGACAGTACAACCACAGGATGTCTTCACATTGTTTAGAATTAAAGGTCCTTGCCCTTTGTTCGTAAAATTAAAAGTAGAATTGCCATCGCTCCCTTTTACAATTGTTCCATAATCATGAACGACTTTCTCGAATATTATTGAATCATTCTTAACATTAGAGATATTTTGTGCGAATAATCCCTTAAAAAGGAAATTCAGAAGCAACAAGAAAAATACTATCTTTTTCATATTATCGATTTTTGTTGTTAAATATTTGAGCTTTTAATGTTAATTACTGAAGTATCAAAATTTTGCTCCGGACAAATAAATCAGATCTAATTAGTATATGAATAAAAAATAGTGAGCAATTTAAAATACTCCAAGTTTTTTAAGTAATACTTACTATTGGATTCCAGTGCCTCTTTTTATTTGTCATTTAAAATCACCGGTGATTTTCCATCAGTAATAATGATTTTAGCATTTGGGGACTTTACCAAATCCTTGGTAATATCAAGCGCTTTAAACTGAATTAGTTTATCGGTGAGCGATGAATTTAGTATATCCTGAGATTTTTTGATTGCTTCTGATTCTATCAATAAACGCTCCGATTCTTTCTTCTGCTTTTCAATGACAAAGTCAAGTGCTATTCGCTGTTTAGCAACCTCCAATTCAGCTTCCATCTTTTCCTTTTCGATCTGGTAATTGAGATTTTTCCTTTGAATTCCCAAATCAATCTCGGTTTTTTTAGATACCTGTTCTGCAGTTAATTTTGATTGTATTGTCTTAGTTATTTCGTCAGGCAAGTCAATCTCCTTAATAAGGACCAAATCAACAGAGAAGCCGTATTTACCAATAGTCGTGATAAGTTTTTCCTTAATGGAATTTTCAATCTCCGCACGTTGGGTAATAAGTTCGATGGCATTATGGTTGAGTCCCTCCTGTCGCAATGCAGCAATGAGATTATTAAGCCATTAAATTTCTTATAAATGCTTTGGACAGAATCTGGTACTAAATGATAAAGCAGGGTCAATTCTGAAGTTACCTCTATCCCTTCTTTGCTATGAAATCCAAGCTTTTTCGAATATTCAATAACTCGGGTATCAAAACGTTCGATTCTGGTTCCCAAAATACCTCTGGCATATATACCAGGAGTCATAATATCTGGCTTAATTTTGCCATACTTTACTTTTAATCCAACTTCGCCGGGGCGAATAACAGCACAACTGCTCAGTAAAGCAGCTATTGCTGCTATCAAGTAAACAAATTGTATTTTTTTCATGATCTTAATTTTTAGCAAT
>JAMDDG010000207.1 GCA_023488865.1 Bacteroidota bacterium
GGGCACAGCAAATGCTCAATTTAAGAGTATGTTATAAAAGCGGATACAACAGAAAGCTACATGAACTAATAACACATTACCAAAATGTTGCCTAATTTATGTCAAAAGGGAATTTTGTCGTACACCCAATGAATATGTGTTGTCATTTTTCAAATAATTAGACTATATGTCCAAATTCCAGCCATTACGATACTGCCGCCTTACAAATTGGTTGGCCTCATCGAAGTTAGTGATCTTCATATTGGCCCCGTCCCATAACATTTTGATATAACGTCCCGGATAATCCATCCCCTTGCCATCTTTCTTTGGCTTCTGTATATTATAACTTCTGATTGCAAGGTTACCCATTAATACAGTTTCTGTTAACGGACCTGACTTTGCAAAATCTGAACTAAGTTCTTTTTTACCAAATCCGGCAATGGAAGCTTCTACCCATTCTGTGTAATGTCCTGTTTCTCCACCAGGGACTAACGGGATGGTATGTTCTATTTTCACTTCATTATTACGGGATAAAGGTAACAGCTTCGGATCCTTGCCATACGTTTTGCACATCATTTTACCCTTTGTACCAATAAATACAACGCCATTAGCACCAATCATTTCATTCGGGCCTAACTCATCCGGACGTTCAGGCTGAATACCGCCATCCATCCAATGCAATTTTATCGGGGGTTTCTTCTGATTCGCAGGGAAAGTCATAATCACGTGGCTTGATGGAGGGCAACTATCAGGGAAATAGCCCCGTTTCATCTGATCTACATAAACACTTCCCACGCTACATTCCACATCTGTCGGATATTTCAATTCTAATACACGGAATGGGGCTTCTACTAGGTGACAGCCCATATCACCAAGTGCCCCGGTACCATAATCCCACCAGCCACGCCAGTTAAAGGGGATCAATTTTTCTACATATTCTTTATATGGGGCTGTACCCAGCCAAAGATCCCAGTCTAACTCTTTGGGGATATCTGCTTTTGCCGAAGACCAGGGAATTCCCTGGGGCCAATACGGCCGGTCAGTCCAGCAATAAACTGTATGTACATCGCCAATTACCCCTGCGTTATACCATTCTTGTAATTGCCTTACGCCATCGCCGGAAGCTCCCTGGTTTCCCATTTGTGTTACCACTTTATACCGTTTAGCGGCTTCCGTTAATTTACGTGCCTCATAAATATCATGCGTAAGGGGTTTTTGAACATACACATGTTTACCCAACTGCATGGCTGAAAGGGCAATAATGGCATGATTGTGATCCGGGGTTGATACGGATACAGCATCAAAACTCTTCGATTCTTTAGCAAAAAGTTCACGCCAGTCTTTGTAGTATTTGGCTTGGGGAAACTTTTTAACGGAATTAGCTGCACGCCTTTCATCTACATCACAGAGGTAACCAATAGCCGCCTTACCGCTTTTGTAGAAATTGGCAATATCACTACTTCCCTTGCCACCAACCCCAACCCCGGCAATAACAAGCTGGTCGCTGGGAGCTAAAAATCCTTTGCCTCCTAATACATGGCGCGGTACAACCATAATCCCGGTAGCAAGAAAACCAACATTTTTAATAAATTCCCTTCGGGGATTGAGAGGGGATATTGGACTAATTTCGTTTTTAATCATGATCTTGATTTTTTTATAAAATGATAAATTACCAGTTATTGAATTTTCCGAATTACTGATTTAATTTAAAGATTAAAGACAGATACAACTCAGTTAAAAATATTTGAGCATTTTTATTAATTCTACTTTTTGGGTAAAAACGACCGTGTAACTTCATCCGTATCTATATATTTTACACGAAGTCCTTCCAGTTTTTTGTGCAGGCAGCCCTGATGTTTTAGTTAACTGGGGCAAAAGGCCTTTGAACACATCTTCGGTTTTACCTCCATCCCTTCCATTATAAAAAGGTTCTCCATTTCATCAGGATCTTTTTGCAGGTCGAAAAGTTCCCACTCATTTATTGTGTAATAATAAATCAGCTTATACCGATACGTACGAATGCCATAGCTTGGCATGGCCCAGTGTGGGGGTCCAAATTCATAATAGTGGTCTTCCGGTAATAATACAGGAAGGTCTCGCGCGGGTTGGCCTTTTCGCTACCCAGCAAAAGCGGTAAAATATTCACCCCGTCAATCTTTTTCCCCGGAAACGGTGAGTTGGTAATTGCGGCAAGCGTGGGCAGACTCGTATAATTGAAATCTTTCACTTGACCGAAACAGATATCAGATTCAATAATTAGCCGGATTTTCGTCTTGCCATTCGTTTACACCATCACGCATCCTGTTACGGAAAGTTAAAGTATCAGTACAGTGGTAGGTATAACCGTTAACAGTGTTGGTATAGCGGTACTTAAGAACAATCTTTCTGTTCTGTAACAGTTTAGCTCTGTTGAATTCGCTTGTCCCCTCCGCTGCTATTGGCCAGGTCGATCCTGCTACTGAACCGATAGTAATGTCTGTGCCATTAAGGGCCAGCAGCATTTCATTTTTGCCGGTTACCTGATCAAAGTATCCGGTGGCGTAAAGGGTATTCGGACCAGCGGTTTTAAGCATCCATATCTTTGCCTCAGAAACTGGAATTGTAGTATAATAGGTAAAGGTTGTGTCGCTCTTGGCAGGTCTGTTGACCAGGGCTGATCCCCCATGCCAGTAGTTTCCGAAGAGCATATTCTCAAATTTAACCCCAATTACCTCTGTTCTACTATTTTCCAGTATTGAATCAGCATCAGCCGTAATGATCCTGATTCCAAGTGCATAGTTGGGGATGATTGTGGCCGGATCAGAAAGAAAACTTACTGAGTCAGGTCTGACAGTTACCTTGCCCTGATGCTCTCCTTTTTTAATTACAAACTGTGTCGCATTGCTTAAAGTATAGTAGTTTGCCGGTAATGGAAGAAGTGTTGTCACTTCTGCACTAGCCGAGCTCATGTAAGCAGGACCTCCTTTGATTTTAGCCAGGATTGCAGGAGTAATCAGGCTATTATCTATCTGATATGTTATGATCCTGTCTCTGGCGTTATCCCTGATACCGCCTATTTCAACACCAAAGTCAAATTTCATTCCTTCTCCGACAACGAAAGTACGAACATCCGTTTGCAGGGGAATATAGATGGCATTGTAATCAAAATCGACGATATAATCTTTGTAGCATGAGGTAAATGCTACAGCTAATAATAGAAATACTAATATCTTTTTCATCCGTAAATGTTTTTTCTTAACAACGGGATTGGACCCGCAAGCGATATTTATATCCGTTCTTGTGTTTTGGAAATTTGTTCGTTTCATAACTGTTTATTTATTATTATTTCCATTTATCCCAGCCTTCATTCTGAACCAACTTATTCATACGAAGGATATCGTCGTAAGGAATCGGCATATAGGCTGAATTGTAAGCACGATTTTCAACTTCCCATGTAAGATCATAAATAAAAGTTGCTCCGTTTTTTACAGCTTTTATCCCATGAACAGGCTTATTATATAACGCATCAAATTCCGCATCGTTCGTCCAGCGTGCCATATCCTGGAATCGTTCACCCTCAAAACAAAGCTCAATGCGTCGCTCATTTTTTATCAGCTCATAAAACGCATCCTTTCCTGCAGAAGCAACACTGTTCAAATATGGATCAGCGGCAGGTATTCCCGGTTTATTTTCGTAAGTATTCCTTGAGCGCAATGTTCCAATAACAGCCTTTGGGGAATATCCGTAAAGAGTACCGCTCGGACCTACAATTTGATTGGCTGCCTCGGCAAATGCCAGTGCCATGTGAGCGTACCGAATATTGAACCTGCAACGAGGTTTCTTTGGGAAGTTGGATTTTTTCCAGTTGATACCGTAGCAGAATTTTTTGATGTAAATATTAGTACGGACATTGTTGCCTACACCGGCCCGGTCTTTCCCTCCGTTTATTCCCTGAGCATCGGGCTCCCATGTTTCAAAGGTATAAATCGGAGCGTTGGCATCGACAGGAGTATAGGTCCTGGTGTTATAGTTTATAACAGCGTAGAAACGCGGGTCGCGGTTGTCAAACGGTTTACTTGCATCGTAAACACTACTCAAACTGATCGGATAACCGTTTCTGTCGCCAAATGCATCAACAAATTCACGTGTTGCACCGATATCGCCATAAGGAGCGAATCCGTACCCATTTGCTGATGCAGGGAAAAAGATCTGTTCCATTTTAATGTTATTCTCTATAACCCGCGATGACCAGATAATACTCTTGTCGTAGATGTTGTTAAAATCTACCTGGGTTGTAGGATCATAGCCATCTCCATTTGGAGGTGGAGCCTGCTTGAACGCCATAACCTTAGCAGCATATTTTGCAACAGAATCCCAGCGTGAGAGATAGTTTGCAGGGTTGAACCGCTTGCTGGCCCAATTTAAATAGGTCATTGCCTTAATTGCATACATTGTCAAGCCATCTACCCTGTTCCAGTTTACTGATCCGAGAAAATCCTTCTTATCACTCAGATAGTCCGGGGTGTATAGATAGTCGCGATGAGCAATAGGCAGGTACTTAAGAGCAGAATCACAATCCTGAATAATCTGTTTTACGCAATCATCGTAAGTATTTCGCTCGAGATTTATTTCTTTGAATGCGTCGAGGGGTTCAGTCACAATTGGGAAACCCAGTAACCGGTCACCACCAAGCTCCTTCCCTCCGAACTTTTTCAACAGGTCGCGTTCGGCCCACGCCCGCAAACCAAATGCCTCGCCCTGTAATCTTCGTACAACCAGCGCATTTAAATCGGGTTTAATCAATACCTTGGATTTTAACCCCCTATTGTCTTTTAAGAATAGGTTCAATAAAAATATGGCATTGTAATCTCTTGTCCAGTAATCTCTTACAAAAGCCTGATTTTCTGTATTGAGTTCACCTTTAGCAAACTTCACGACCGCGTCGGTAGTGGAACGTCTTACAGCATTGTCGGTGGCACATTCGAGGTAGGCCGTTTCGTTACTGTTATAGTTTTTCGAGTTATAATCGCTTCCAAGATAATCGTAACTTCGTCCGATCAACCCCTGGATCATTTCATTATATTTAAATACATCATCTCTTGTCCTGTCTCCATTGGGATAAGATTCCAGAAATTTTTTGCAGGAACCCAAGAGTAATGCAATCAAAACTATTATTAAATATTTGTACTTCATATCAGTAATGTTTAAAAGGTTAATTTAACTCCACCGGAAATAGTTCTGTTTAATGGATAGGTGGTAACCCCCGCATTGATATTTTCGGGCTCTACATCTTTTATTTTCGAGAGAGTAAAAACATTTGCCCCGCGTGCGAAAATCCGAAAGCCCCTTATTCCTTTCATCCATTCAAAATTCTGAACCGGGAGATTATATGCTAACTCGATATTCTGAATCTTAAAGAAAGCGCCGTCACTCAACCTGAAATTGGAAGTTTTAAAATTATTTGTTATCTGATAGTAAGTTAATTTCGGATAAGCGCCTCCCATTCCGTTCTTGTCGATATTCTCCAGAACAAATTTAGAGTAGATATTATCGCCTGAACCATTTGTAAAGTACTTATTATTCAGCATTACATCGTAAAATGCACGTCCTGCGCCTATTACGGTCAATTCTACATTTTTATACTTCAGATTAAGGTTCAGGGCATAATACAATTTCGGTGTAGTATGTCCGATTAACTGAGCATCGTTATCATCAACCACTCCATCGTTATTTTTATCTTCGTACTTAAGGTCGCCGGCATGCAGATCTTCTCCGAACTGCGGGATAAGATTTGCCTCGGCGTCAGTTTCAAAACGTCCAAGATACTTTAAGCCGCGAATGCCATCGGAAGGTCCGCCAACGGTTTTTTGATAGTCGTTCCTGTAATTCGGTTCATCAATTTTTTCAATTATTGGCTTTTGCGTGAAAGCATTTGCCCCTATCGTGTACCGCAAGCCACCAATCTTATTGTTAAAAGTAAGCCCTATTTCAACGCCGCTGTACGAATAAGAATTATAGTTTACGGCAGGAAGCGTACTTGTAGTCCCGGAAATAATCGGTGTTGTATTGTTTCTGGTTGTAATGACATTGTATCGTAATATGTTGTAATAGTTGAACTCGAGAGATAGTTTGTTTTTCAACATTAAAGCATCGGTTCCTACATTAAATTCCCTTCTTCGTTCAAGTTCAATTTCAGGATTTCCGATTCGGTTAGGGAATGTTCTGTAATTGTTGGCTGATTGTTTATATACTCCAATCCAGTTTCCTGTAGTGCCATAATATGTTCCGAATTTAGCAGGGTTACCAGTATATGTCTCTATGTTCCATCTATCCCTGTAAAGGAAGGGCGATCTGAATTCATCAACTGCGGTATTCCCGTATTCTCCGCGAAGCTTCATATAATTAAGAAAAGTCAGGTTCTTCATAAAATTTTCCTCAGAAACAATCCATCCCAATCCAACAGAGGGAGACAGTGAATATTCTTGTCCGGCAGGCAAACCGCTTGTTCCTCCATAATTAAGAACACCCTGAATGATGTACTTATCATTGAAAGAATAGAGAGCTGTAAATATTCCAGCCTGTTCACGTTGAGGTTCCTCGAAGCCATTTCGCTTGATCGAAGACATCCGGTAAGTAGCCGATGCCATTAAATAGCTTGATCCGAACTTTTTGTCGTAGCTCAAACTCTCATAGGCAGCATAATTCTGGAAGTAAAAGTCGTGCAAATTGACATAGCTTGTTGCGTCAACACCATCCCAAGCCTTTGTAAGGGATGCGATTCCTAAAGCCGGGTCATAGGTTCTCGGGTCAATACGGTAAGCTGTATAATTTTCTGCTTTCCCGATTCGTAAGAGATAAAATGTGTTGAAATCAACAAAAGTACGTGATTTCAGACCTGGCAGGATGTTCCCCATGTTCCACTCAAACAATGAGCTGATTCCGCCGCTTCGTCCCGATTCATTGTAGTATCCGTTTTTAACCAGGTTTCCAACCGGGTTCGTCCCATATGATGAAGAGATGCCATACCACGGTGATTTTAGTGACGGGTCGTTGTTAATATAAATTGGAAATGCAATAGGAGGAATATTTGTTATATCTTCCAACAAACTGGGCATTTCTGTTAATCCCATTTCGGTCCCATTTTCACCTATGGTACTGGCGTATCCATAGTTTGGAGAATCGTATAATGAAATTCCTGCGAAGAAATTCATCTGAACCTTTAAGTAATTATTAATTCTGATGTCAAGATTCGACCGGGCATTAATTCTTTTATAACCAGCATTTTTACCCATATTATAATTATCACCTTCACCGTTGTACCCGATATAGGCGCTGTACTGCATAGCATCGGTCCCTCCGGAAGTTGACACGTTCGCGCGGGTAAAGGCACGGGTTTTCTTAAGAAGCAGATCCTGGTAATTCACACTTGGATGATTCATATCATAAGGATCATTAAGGGCATAAGCTGCAATATCATCGTCAGAATAGAGACCTGTTGTGATTCCGCTATTCGTTTTGGCAAGGTTATTTAAACGTGCATAATCAGCGCCGGAAACCCATTCAGGTAAACGGTCGATGGTACTTACTCCCTGTTCGAGGTTAACGTTGAATAATCTCTCATTTTTCTTACCTCTTTTTGTTTTGATAAACACTATTCCATTCGCGGCAGCTGGCCCATACATCGTTTTAGAAACAATATCCCGGACAAGAGACACAGATTCAATTTCACCCGGATCGAGAGGCATCTCGGTGATATCCATACGAACATTATCTATAATGTACATCAGGCTGGTTCCACGGGAGTAAAGTCCTACTTTTTCTGAAGCCCCGTATTTTCCCAGTTTTTCCTCAGCACTCAACCCGGGAGAACCATTTAATTCACGAACTTCCATTCCTGTAACTAAGCCTGTCAGCGCATTTCGAATGTCAGTTGAAGGGTACCTGTCCAGCGCAACGCCATCCAAAACGCTGGTGCTTCCTGTTAAATATCGTTTTTTCATTGTCAAATAAGGCAGATTGACATCATCGTCTGTAGTCATATACAACTTCGATTTTACCATCTTTACAGTAGGAGTGCCAGTCAACTCACTGATCAGCAA
Source organism: Bacteroidota bacterium (assembly GCA_023488865.1). Classification (GTDB taxonomy): domain Bacteria; phylum Bacteroidota; class Bacteroidia; order Bacteroidales; family Prolixibacteraceae; genus CAINVV01. The sequence goes on from JAMDDG010000207.1 coordinate 8,058, forward strand.
AACCTGAGGCTCGTAACCTGGTGATGTAATCGTGACATATTCTTTGTCGCTGTGAATTGTCAAAACGACAGTGCCAGTGGCGCCTGTTTCGGTATGAACCAATCCTTCACCCAGAATAATTCCTGCTCCGGGAAATGGTTCGCCTTTTTCATTGGTCACTTTAAGATTAACAACAACCGACTTTTGTTTTCTGGCATCAGCCTTGTTCTGTGCTTTCAGGTTTGCGGCCGGCAGGATCAGCAGTAGCATAAAGAGGATTAAGCCGCACATTAAATATATTTCTTTATTTAGTAGTTTCATGAGAGCATTTTTATTATTGAATTACCAAATAGGATTAGGTGTAAAATTACGCGTCTTGTAGTTGTCTTCCGTTGTAAACGGGAAGGTGTACATCTCATCTTTCCAGGCAGGCTGGCGATCGGCGGATAAAGGAAGCCTAACGTATCTGAATCCTTTAGGATAAATTTTTGCATCATAACCGGCAGGCAGTTTCTCAATGTCCATACCATAAAGAACCTGATTATAAGCTGCAGGTGCATCTAACCACCGACGGATATCAAAGTAATAGTGACCCTCAAAACACAACTCAATTATTCGTTCATTCTTTAACCTGTCCATAAATACATCCGGGGTCAAACCGGCAGGAAGATTAGGCATTCCAACCCTGTTTCTTACCACATTTACTGCCTGTGTTGCCGTGAGTGCCGCACCCGGGGCAATGCCTTTTTCACCTCCATATCCCTGTGCTGCAGCTTCGGCATAATTCAGGTACAATTCGGCTACACGCATAATCGGATCGGTCAGATTATGACTGGTTGGTACTTTTGTATTTGCATCGTAAATTGTCTTTCTCTGATAGTAACCGGTGTGGGTAATGCCCTGAAATGCCGGGTTCAATAGCTCACTGAATATTTGTTTTCCATTAATTATCCCATAATAGATATTGGCCGGACTATATCCTGCAACCTCTTTACTTTGGTTATAAATTATACCCCAGGTGAAACGAGGATCCCTGTTGGCATAAGGATCCTGCTCTTTGTAATGTCCAAGTGCAACCGCAGCCAGCCTGTCTTCTTCTGTGTTCAGCGGATCACCCCATTGGGTTTCAAACCGGTCAACAAAATTCTGCGTAGGGTCCTCTCCGGATATTGCATTTTCTTGTTGTGCAAATACCCCGTTGGTCATTGATTGGACATAGCCTGGGGCGCCCGCATACCATGGCCACAATTGCTCATTTGTCCGGGGTACATTCATAAAATTATTCTTATAAGCTTGCTTCAGAGAGTTTGCATTGGCAACTGTTTGCATGGCGTAACCATTATATTTGGCAACGTCTATTGCTGTCCAACAAGCTTTTGCAGCATCCTGCCAGTCGGATATCCCGTTTTTATTGTTTTGAGGGCTTGCAGCATAAAGCAAGGCACGGGCTTTCATCCCGAGCGCCGCTACACCGGTAGGATAAGCCTGCTTGGGATTACTTAGCTGTAGATCAACATCACGCCGCATAATCCCGGCTTTTTTGAAATAGACATAGGCAGTATCAAAATCCTGGGCAATTTTTATACAGGTTTCATATCTTGTTAACCGTGGAATATCAAACTCGTCCCCCGGCATTAATGCTTTGGTAATATATGGCATTGGCCCCCATATCCTAAACAGGGCAAAATGTGAATATGCACGGATAAAATGTGCCTGTCCGATAAGGTCATCAATATCCACCTGCTGAGCATCCTGCAATTTATTAATATTATTAAGCGTTAAATTGCATACCCGGATACACGAAAACATTGCGTATAAAATCGGAATTCCCTTCGCGGAAGTTGGAGCGGCAAATTTATTAATTATACCACCCATCTGGCCTCCTTTAATAGTTTGCGATTCATATACGCGACCGTTATCACTCATATCGGTCATTCCATCCCAGGTAAACTCCATATGTAAAGAGAAATTCAAGGGGTGTGCAGTTTCGATATTGTAATTTTTGGCTCCTTTATAAACCGAATTGAAAAACTTAAGGATATTATCGTATCTCGAGAACACTATGTCCGTAGTTAATCCGGCATCAGGCGCTTCATTCAAATATTTCTCCAGACATGCCGGGAAAAAAATCGTAAGTATCCCGGTAAAGGCTATTATTTTTATGTATTTTTTCATCTCTTTCTAAATTAATCGGGGTTTAAAAACCAATTTTCAATCCAATTTTGATGCTTGACATCTGAGGATAAAAGCCTTGGGTAAAGTCTTTACGTTCAGGGTCACCTTCAAGCAAATCAGTTAATGTCCAAAGGTTATTCCCGGTCACGTAGGCTGATAAACCAGATATTCCTATTGCCTTTTTCAAAAATTCAGGTTTAAAAGTATATGCGATATAAACCTCCTTCAACCTCAGATAATCGGCCTTTCTCCAAAAACGATCCTGTATGAGCGTTTCATATCCGCTTCCGGCATTGGATGCCCCTCCGCCCCATACGAGATTCAGTATACTGGCATCGCCCATATAGTGAAGTGTTGAATGATTGGCATCGGGATTGGTAGGTGTCCAATAATCTAGCTGTGAAGCATGAATACGGTAAGCTCCATTAATGAACTCAACCTCAAATGGCAGGTTGTAGAAGACATACTTTCCGGCATTTCCCATGAAGTTGAAGGAAAAATCGAAATTTTTATAGGAGCATCCTCCTCCAAAGGAATAGGTTATTGGAGGGTAGTCTGAACCGGCGATGGGATAACGGTCCAAAATTGAAATTTTGCCATCGGCAAAATAATCTAAAAATTTATAATCACCTACATTTAAATCACTTACAGGTATTGGTATTGCACTGGTGTGAATGTCATCAACTGAAGTGAAATAACCCGAGCCTATCAGTTCAGCTCCTCTGATCTGACCTCCTAACGGTTTTCCCTGCTCTTTGGCGTATTCCGGAGCGTATTTTGGATCGTCTTTATAGAGAATACGGTTTTCGTTAAACCCAAAAATTCCTTTAAGGAAAAAACCGAAGTCATTTGTCAATGATTTCTTATACTCAATATCAAGATCATACCCGTGTTTCTTCATTGATCCAAGGTTTTGATCTTTGAAAGTATTACCAACCATCATGGGAATTGTGGGAGTCAGCAACATATGCGTACGATGTTCATCGAATAAATCAATGGTTATGGTCAGATCATTTTTCAGGAATCCAATCTCCAGCCCGATATCTTTTTTCCGGGCCTCTTCCCACTGGGCAACGGGGTTAGCTGCCGGATCCTCCCGTATATATCCGTTGCCATCAGTGTAATAGTTACTCATGAAAAGCCATCGTGCCGATGCAGCATCGCTACCCACGAGACCATCGGAATAACGAATTTTTAATTTACTTATAAAAGGAACCCCCTGTTTAAAGAAAGGCTCTTCCGACACGACCCATCCAAATGCTCCGGAAGGGAAAAATCCGAATTTATTGCCCGGTGCAAACCGTTCTGACCCGGTATATCCGATATTAACCTCTACCAGATACTTATGAGAGTAGTCATAAGTTGCTCTTCCGACAAGTGCTTCATTTAAAAACGCGAAGTCGGTTCCGGCCTGATTTTTCTGACGATTGATTAATGCCAGGGCAGTAATTCTATGCCTGCCAAATGTATTTGCATAATTTAAAGAACCCTCGTAATAAAGATCGCGATAATACCCTTTTTCTAATCCTCCCACATTTATATCCAGAGGGTTCAGGTTATATACGTAGTAACCCGACTGGCCGTTTCTATACCATGGGTTTACACCGGGTTTGCCTACATCTGCCCAGTTGATTTTATATTGGGGACGAGTGTAATCAGTATATAAAGTCCTCGTATTATAATATGTACTAAAAGCTACCTTTCCTTTTAAGGATAAACCCTTGATAATAAAATTGAGTTTCTGATCTAAAAATATATCTGTAAATAATTTGGACCTCAGATATTTATTAAAGTTCCCCATGGCCAATTGGGTATAAGGATTAGGCATATTTACATTCAAATTGTTTAATGTCAATCGATCCCCTGTGGCATCCGGATAATCGGGGTCTGGTATGCCATTCACTTTGTCCTCGAGCAACCATGCCGGATAGTAAGTGGGAAAGGAAGCCACCGTTGCAGTGTACATGCTTCGCCAGGGTGAGTTTGTTGGTTGATTTTTTATACCCGTTTCACCTCCGATATTAAATGACAGCGTTGTTGTTGGTGTCAGGTTAAAATCGAGATTGGTACGATAGTTAAACCGGTCGTATTTATAACGGGTATCATCATAGCCATTTACATATCCTTTAAAAAAGGTATTCTCGTTGTAAAAACCCAATGTTCCGAAATACTTTACAAATTTGGTCCCTCCGGAAATATTGAAATTGGCATCAACGGTTGGCGAAAAAGGCAGGGTCAGTTCTTTGAACCAGTCCACGCTCGGATATTGCAGGGCCTTTAGTGGTGAGGATGGATTTTTATATTCATTTAAGGTGCTTTGAGAAATTAATCCGTCAAATCGTTGCCCGTTCATTAATCCTATATTCACCGCTGACATTGTTGTATACGAATCAATGAATTTAGGAATCCGGGTGGCTTTCTGCATACCGTAGGAGGCAGAAAAGCTCATAACAGGGGCTCCAATAGTTCCGCGTTTCGTTGTAACAATAATAACTCCATTTGCTCCTTTTGCCCCGAACACTGCTGTGGCGCTGGCATCTTTCAATACTGAAATTGTGGCGACCTCATTAGGATCGAGATCTTTGAAGTCGCGTTCGACCCCATCAACAAGGACTAATGGCTGGGAACCGTTCCAACTTGAAAGACCACGGATGATAATTTGAGAAGCATTGGCTCCCGGCTCACCGGCCTGCTGAATTGTTAATACCCCCGATAATTTACCGGAAATTGCGTTAGTAACATTAGAGATACCAGATTTAACAAGGGCTGCACTGTTCACCTGAGTGATAGCGCCAACAACACTCTCTTTTTTCTGGACACCATATCCGACTACTATCACATCCCCGAGGTCAACAGAAACCTCATCGAGGGCAATAACAAATTTTGTTTTGTTGCCAATCATGATTTCCTGCGATTTCATACCTATAAACGAAAACACCAGTGTTTTGGCATCGGCAGGAACAGATAACCCGAACTGTCCATCTACATCAGTGATTGTGCCAAGTGTGGTTCCTTTCACAATCACGGTTACTCCGGGCAAGGGAAGTCCTTTGCTGTCTTTTACAGTACCGGAGATTTCTTTTTTGAGGGGCTGTTGCAACGTTGGTATATTAGGTAACACCACAACAGGTTCCTTTCCCTTTTTGAGAACAACCGCTTTGTGAACAATTTCATAGTCGAGATTTGTGCCCTTAAGACATTGATCGAGTGTGCTTTCTATACTTGCCTTTTCTAACTCGACTTTTGAAATAATTACGTCCGTTACATCATCAGGACTGTAAAAGAAAGTATACTCTGTCTGTTTCTGGATTTCCTTAATCACCTCATCCAGCCTGACATCATGCATAGAAAGATGGATGTTCGCTTGCTGGGAATAAACATTGGCCGAGACCTCCAAAAATCCAGCTAAAAGAAAAAAACTCATAAGTTTCATCACACGAATGAATTTTGGGATGCTTTCCCGGGAAGGAAAGGCATCCCATCGTTTTTTTTTCATACATTTGCGTTTTAGGTTTACAACTAAATATTTCTGTACAACCAGAAATGTCATTTACAGGAGATGTTCGCAGCATCTCCTGTTTTTCATATTTTTGAAAACAATACTTCTTTACCTGTTACCGAAACCTTAACCTTTCCAGTCTCCCTTAGAATGTCAAGTATCGGATCAATACTTTTGTACTTGTTTAATCCCCCTTCAAACCTTATCTTTTTTAAGGATTCATCTTCAAACCGATAATCAAAATCATACCATCTCGAAAGTGTTTTTATAATTTCATCTAAAGGCTGGTTGGTGAAAGAGTATTTACCTGTTGTCCATTGCACGACTTGTTTTACGTCAACTTTCTGAATTACGATCCCGGTAGTGGACGGATCATAAACTGCCTGCTGGTCGGGCTCGAGAAAACTTACATTTGAAGACTGAATACCAGAATTAAGCTTGACCTTTCCTTCGATTAGTGTCGTGAATGACTGATTATCATCAGGATACGCCTTGATATTGAATATAGTACCCAAAACCTCAACCTTCAATCCCTTTATTGATACAATGAAGGGCTTTGATTTGTCTTTTGCCACCTCAAAACATGCTTCACCTTCAAGGGTTAATTCTCTTGTCTTACCGGTGAAGTTGACAGGGAATACCAATTTACTCATTGAATTTACTGATACCCTGGTACCGTCCGAAAGGACCAAGGTATACTCTCCTCCACGGGGTACAATCAATGTATTAAAAAGTGTTTTCTTCCTGTTTTTGGAAGGGCCTTCGGCATAACTCAATTCTTTAATGGTGTTTTTGATGACTGTTCCGTCATTTTCCACCAGATTTCGTGTAGAATCGTTGGACAGGCTCACATTTTTCCCATTTGCCAAAACTAAAACAGCATGGCTGCCCCCCGGTGTTATTTGAGAAATTGGGTGGGTTATTTTATCTGTTTTCCCATTCAAATACCAATAGGCAGTTACCCCAATTAAAACAGGGATCATGATTGCTGCGGCATATCTAATCAGCAGTGGTATTAAGCGACTTCTTTGCTTGGTAATCAATCCTTTTGAAACCTTATTCCATGCTTTTTGGGTATCGAAACTTTCATAAAGCGAATTCCGGGCAGAGAGGTTATTATAGTCCGCGATTCTTCGGTAAAGCTGTTGATTTCGCTCAGAACTGCAGATCCACTTTTCCAGCTTCTCTTTTTCAAGTTGGTTTAACTTACCGGTCCTGTCACGGGCAATTAATTCAGAAAATTCGAGGATTATATTTATTTTTTTCATTGTCATTTTAGGAAAAAAATTTAAAATGAAGGATGATAACCCGCAAAACCCACTTCAACGTTCATTCAAAACTATTCTTTTAAACAAAACAAATGAAAAGGGAAATCGGGTGAATGGAAGCTGGTTTTAATTAGTCATTTTCGCAGGGTTCATTCATTGCCGTTGGCTTCAGCCAACGGAGGCAAGAAAAATCCAAGACCGGGCTTTAGCCAAACCTGACAATTATTTGGCTGAAGCCGGGTACTCACAATATTTATCTCTCCGTTGGCTGAAGCCAACGGCAATGAAACGGGGCAAGATCAAAAATTGGCGAAATTAAAGAACGATAAAAGATTGAAAGATTATTTACTTCAGAAAATAACTAATCAAAAACAAAACGAAAATATGATCCTTTAATTGAGTACGCAATTCTTTGTACGCATTCTTTTTCAGCGTCTTAACAGTATTTACTGAAATTTTCAACTGATCGGCAATCTCCTGATTCTTATTGCCTTCCATGCTAAGCCAAACAATTTTGCGACTTTGAGGAGCCAGATTGTTGACTGATTTGTGAAGAATTCTGTAAGTCTCTTCTTCCAAAACCATTTCATAAAAATAGTCTTCAGATGAAATTTCATCCTTCAAAATATTTTTATGAATAGTACTAAGTTTTATATTGTTTAAACACTTGTTGCGGGTTACCGTATAAATGAACCCTTTCATGGCTTTTATGTCCATGAATTTATCCTTCCGCACCCAAAATTCACAAAATGCCTCTTGCGCAATATCTTCACATAGTTTAGTATCCTTCAAATACTTTTGTGCAAAAACACACACAGAAGGATAGAAACCTTCAAAAAACTTTTTGAAGGCTTGTATATCATCTTTGTTACTAAGTAAACCAGTTAGTGAGGGATCAGCTTCCATAAGTCCAAACGTAGGGATCAAATATACCTTTTTTACAAATTAAGACAAACCCTTAAGTTGAGGGTTAGATCAACAAGTTGGAAAAAATGTAATAATCATGAGATCACGGAGTGATGCCCTTCCATTGCTATAAAAATAATAAAGGGGGGTAGTGCACAATTGCAATACCCCCCTTTATCAGTTTGTCCTTATAACAGTCTTGATTTATTCAGTCGGGGCTAAGATATAATAAGCATACTTACCGTCCGGGTACAAACCTTCGATGAGGATGGGTTTTTTATTGCTTGATTGCCT
>JAMDDG010000125.1 GCA_023488865.1 Bacteroidota bacterium
AAAGGGGAAGCCGAGAGGTTGATTACCAGATCTGGATTTTGCCGGCAATTTTCCTCCATCGGAGAGGTGGCATAGAGGTTTTCGCGCCCAAAAGAGCTCATCACCTTTTGGTTAAACCAAAGATCTTCACAGATGGTTATGGCTATCTTGCTGCCTTTCAGCTCAATAAGATTGAATTCTTTGTTGGATTCAAAATGGCGGTATTCGTCAAATACATCGTAGGTAGGCAGTAATGTTTTGTGGTGAATGCTTTTGATTTGACCATCCTGCAGAAAGAAAGCCGAATTGTAAAGCATTTTCCCATTCGGACTTGGATTGATACTGGGACCGCCCACCAGTGCAGCAATTCCGTTACAATGTCCGGCTATCTTGTCGATAGTAGCCAACGACTCGTTAATAAATTCGAGCCGTTCCAGCAGATCGTTCGGATAATAACCGCATACCGACAATTCGGAGAAAACCACCAGATCTGCATTTTCTTCTTTTGCTTTCCCGATCGCCCGGATGATACGGGCGCTGTTTTCCGGAAAATTTCCGATGTGGTAATTCAACTGTGCCAGGGCAATCCTCATGGGTCTCTTTCGCTTAGTTACTATATTAAGAGGTATGTTGGTGACCGGTAGATTTTTTTATCGGCCGAACGGACAAAAATAGATAAATTCACACCCGCAAACAAAGGGTTTGGGAAGCCATTTTTGAGGAGCTAAGTTTACAGCCCGGAATCTAAAATAAACTGTTATGACGCTTAAGAAAAAGTATGTAGGCTTTTTTATTTTGCTGCTTGTTTTGTCGGCATGCCATCGAAATCCGTTGAATATTGATGTTTCCAGTATCAATTTAACCTTAAAGATCGGGCGTTTGGACCAGGATCTATTCCGGGTGACACCGGAAAATATTAAAAATGTTGTCCCTGATTTAAAAAAGAAGTACGGTCCGTTTTTCAGCCTGTACAACAAAGAGATCCTGGCCATTGGCAATTCAGACGACTCGCTTTATAACGGTTATTTGCTTACTTTTTTAAAGGATTCTACCATCATCAGGGCAAAATTGAGTTCGGATTCCCTCTTCCGCGATTTTCAACCTTATGCCTCCCGGCTTGAAATGGCTTTCAAACATTATCGATACTATTATCCTGAACTCCCGGTCCCAAACGTTTATACTTATTTGTCGGGTTTCAACCAATCTATTGTCACCGCTCCCGGAACACTGGGAATCAGCCTCGACAATTATTTGGGTCCGGGTTGCCGTTTTTACCGTCAATTAGGCATATTCGAATACAAAAAGCGCAACATGGAACCACAAAAATTAGTTTACGATGCATTGTTCGGATGGATATCACAACAATTCGAGTACAAAGGGAATACAGAGAACCTGATCTCCGAAATGATCTATCAGGGAAAACTGCTCTATTTTTTAGATGCCCTGGTGCCGGATGGTCCCGACAGTTTAAAAATAGGATACACAAAAGTGCAGCTCGACTGGTGCAAGGAGCATGAACCCGATATGTGGAGTTTCCTCGTTGAAAAGAAAATGCTCTTCTCCGGCGACCGGATGGAATCGGTCAGGTTTATCAATCCTGCTCCTTTCACCACTCCTTTTGGCCAAAAATCCCCCGGCAGGACAGGGGTCTGGCTGGGATGGCAGATTGTGAAAAGCTACCTGAAAAAGAATCCGGGGATAAAGTTGCGCAGTTTGATGGAGGAGAACGATTACTACAAAATACTCAACGAATCAGGGTACTCGCCGGAATGAGTATGTGAGGTGAAAAGTATTACAGTAGAGTAGAGCGGGGAAGGTAAAATAACCTTCCCTACCCCCTCATCAAACCGTACGTGCGGTTTTCCCGCATACGGCTTTCCTGCAAAGTTCTTCGGTGAATCTCATTTCAAATTGGTGCAAAATATGCTTTAAATTGTTGTTCTTACAATAATATCTGGCAACAACATCTATTTGTTCATTCGACAAAGTCTCTCTTCAATAGGTTACAACTTGAAAAATGTCTGTTATTGATGATACATCAGGGCAGACAGCAAACCTACAATTTGAAACATCTTTGCAGTAGAGTCCCTTCGCTACGTCCGCTTTTACCTTTTCGAACATCAAACACTACTACGAACTCTTCCGACTCCCTCATCAACAGGCGAACACTCCCTGTCATGTTAGGGTCTCCCACGTTCATGCGCTACCTTCGTTCTGCACGCAACAGCATATTACTCCGGGTATCTGCTGACTTACAAAATGCCATTAAAATCAGCCAGCATAACAGGTTTCACCATCTCTGGAAGGTTGACCGATACCATTTGTGTAACGAAGCCTGACTGATGCAGCTTACAGTACCGTACCACCTGAGCTTCACATTGTTCGTTTCCTTCCAATGTGTCAGGTGAACTTCAGACTGAATGGCAAATTGGGCCGTAAGGTTCTTTCATCCTTAAAGGTATTTATTTATATTTGACGCACGCCTCGTGGCGCACCAGAGATTCACAGAGTAGCACAGAGTTTCACAGAGAGAAAATTAATTCATTAAATTATTTGATGTTTATTATATCCGAAAGATAATAACTGAGATGTGCCAATAAATAAAAAACCACAAAGCTAAAAAGGTCTAACTCTGTGGTTCTCTGTGCTTCTCCGTGAACCTCTGTGTAACTAAGATTACAACGGACGAATTTTGATATTGCGGAACCAAACGTCATTACCATGATCCTGAAGGGCAATGTATCCCTCTTTTGCCACATTGGCCCAGTCCGGATTAAGTGTCGGGAATTTTGAATTCTTCACCAGCTCATTCCATTCAGGGGTCCAGAGATGATATTCCAGGACTGTTGCCCCATTTTGTTTGTGAACGACCGTTCCCTGGTAACAGATGATTTCAATGCTGTTCCACTCACCGGCGGGTTTGGTATTTTGTGGTTTGGCCGGGATCAGGTCATACAAAGATCCGGCCATACGGTCTCCATCTTTGCCCAACAATGCGTCGGGGTGGCGTTCATTGTCAAGAAGTTGAAACTCAGGGGCAGTTTTCCAGATGGCCCAGTCTTTTACCTCTTTACCCAGGTAAAAAACACCGGAATTTCCACCTTCTGAGATTTTCCAATCCAGTTTCAGGTCGAAATTAGAGAACTG
>JAMDDG010000193.1 GCA_023488865.1 Bacteroidota bacterium
ATTCAACTGATTGACAAGCAAGGACGTAAAGGGGCTGAGGGATTGACCATTGGTTTTCTCCATCCAAAATCTACTTTTGGTGTATTGACGGAACTGTGTAGCGAAAAGATTTAAACAATTACTCCATTTAACAGGACCTTTTTTAACTTCTGTGGATTAGAAGATTTCTATTTATTTTCTGCTATTCAGTGAGTTAAGTGTTTCCTTACTGCATGCGAGAAGCCATTCTCGTGGTGGGGGAGTGAAATCAAAAATTTCTCCTTCAATTCATCGGGGGAATTGCGTACCACGTACGAGAGATGGGTAAAATCGAGCATTTCCAGGTCGTTAAAATCGTTCCCAATGCCGAGTGTTTCTGTTCTGTGTATTCCTTTTAAACGACAGATTTCCTCAATTCCGTTGGCTTTGGAGATCCCTTTCGGAAAAATCTCCATCCAAAGCCAGTTTTCATCGAGCGGAGAAGTAGTCCGGATGATATTTATTTCGTTGAACTGTGCCAGAAGCACTTTTTTTACTTTGTCGAACTCATCGCTTTTCTTTGGAAAGAAGAGTAACAACTGAGAAGAGTTGTATTTATGGCTTGGTATTATCTCTTCTGCTTTGCCCATTTTAGAATGAACATCCACATATCGTTCAATTTCAGGACATTCGTGGTTTTTCCACCAAAAAAAATTATGGTTATCTGGAAAACAGTCCGATACTTTAAAATTAAAACCATTTACAATCAAATAATCGATGAGCCGGGAAGTAAGTTCTTCCGGAAGGTTAATGGCCCTGATGATCTCCTGTTTTTTCCAGTCGACAATTCCAGCGCCTGAAGAGCAGATTACATAATCAAATGGATCTGACGGGGAAAGGACTTTTCTGACTTTGAGAAGGTTCCTGCCAGTAGCCGCAACCCTGCAAATTCCCAAACGGCCAAGTAGGTTAAGCGTCTCAAGGTCTTCCTTGCTGATCGATTGATCATTCTGTAGCAAAGTACCATCCAGGTCGGTCACCACCATTTTTAGTTCACTCATAAAGTCTTTTTCTTTGGAGGGTAAAGTTCGCCAAAGTTTTGGAGAGGAGTACCAAATAGCAATTAAATATTTTTATTTTTGCCCATCAACAAATAGTACAATCTATGTTAAAAGGTATCTTGGCAATATCAGGCCAACCGGGATTATTTAAAGTGTTGTCTGAAGGAAAAAATGGAGTGATCGTTGAATCGCTCCTGACAGGGAAAAAGCAAACGGTTTTCGCAAGCGCTAAAATGAGCACGCTGGAAGACATTGCTATCTATACTACCAGTGAAGATTTTCCACTGAATGAGGTATTCAAAAAAATTTACAATCTTGAAAACGGAGGTGCAACCATTCAGGCCAATGCAAAACCGGAAGAACTGAAAACGTATTTTGAAAAAGTTTTACCTGATTTCGATAAAGAACGGGTCTATGTATCTGATATAAAAAAAGTTATAACCTGGTACAATTTGCTTCAGGCAAAAGAATTACTTAATTTCGAAAAAGAAGCCCAAACAGAAGAAGGGACTTCAGGAGAAGAAGGATAAACTTTATCCTTCTTGTGTATCACAAATCAAGTAGAATCTCACCCGGATCTTTGCTGCCAAACAGCAGTTTGTCCGGATTTTCAACCATTTCTTTGATTTTGACCAAAAAGCCTACTGAATCTTTGCCATCGATAATGCGGTGGTCATAAGAAAGCGCCACGTACATCATGGGTCTTATTACTACTTTTCCATCCAACGCAACCGGACGATCTTTGATGGCATGCAATCCTAAAATAGCACTTTGGGGAGGATTGATGATCGGAGTTGACATCATCGAACCGAAAACGCCGCCATTGGTAATGGTGAAAGTCCCGCCGGTCATCTCCTGAACAGTCAGACGCTTGTCGCGCGCTTTTTCGGCTAAATCTTTAATGGCGCCTTCAATCTGGGCCACACTCATCGTTTCTACATTCCGGATAACCGGGACCATCAATCCTTTCGGACTGGATACTGCAATACCTATATCATGGTATTTAGGGGTAACAATCTCTTCACCATCAATCATGGAATTAATCGAGGTATGCTGTAAAAGCGCCAAACTAACCGCCTTTGCAAAAAAAGCGTTGAATCCCAGTTTAAAACCATGTTTTTCGGTAAAAACTTTCTGGTAGCGATTTCTCAATTCCATTACTTTGCTCATATCTACCTCATTGAAAGTGGTCAGCATGGCGGTTTCGTTCTTTACAGCTACCAACCGCTGACTTAACTTTCGTCTCAGAGGAGTCATTGTTACACGATCTTCGGCACGACTGGCTTCCAGGGAAATATTCACTGGATGGGTATAAGCCGTTACAATCTGTTCCATATCCCTGCGGGTCAATCTTCTCAGCCCTTCGAGTACCTCATCGACCGATAGATTGGCCTGTTCCATCACTGCTTTTGCGGTTGGCGTCATTTTAATCGAAGTTTCCGGCTCCTTTTGAACAGTTTCAGTTTTCGGAACAGCTGCCAGCGGAGTATTGCCCTCAATAATAGCGCTTTGCGCGGATACTTGTTTGGAAGGGGTTGCAACAGCCTGTTTTTCTGCCGGCTGCGAAGGGGCTTTCTCTGTATCAATGTTGCAGGCTACGCTGCCAACAGCAACCCGTTCACCTTCCTTTACCAGGATTGTCAATTGACCGGAGGCGGTAGCGATGAGCGACAATGTGGCTTTGTCCGATTCCACCTCTGCCAGTTCCTGGTCTTTTCGGACCAATGCACCATTTTCGACCAGCCATTTGCCTATTTCAACTTCAGCTATCGACTCTCCGGGTGAGGGGACCTTTATTTCAACGATCATATTTTTATGTTTTTTTTGTGTCAACTTCAGCTATCGACTCTCCGGGTGAGGGGACCTTTATTTCAACGATCATATTTTTATGTTTTTTTTGTGCCCTCTGTGCAACCCTTAGCTTCCATTGTGTTTAAATTTTCACCACAAAGGACTCAAAGGTGCTCACAAAGTATACACGAAGTTTTTTTCAATTAAAAACGGATTCCAATATTCGTTCCAGTCGTCTCTTGTGTTTTTCAAGCAACCCTGCGGCCGGACTGGCGCTTTCAGGCCTGCTGACAAGCTCCAGGTTCAATTCAGGATATTTCCTGAAAAGATAAGGCCAAACACCCATATTTGCAGGTTCATCCTGAACCCATATAAACCTTTTAGCTTGAGAGTTATTAAATATTATATCACGTACCTCTTCAACCGGGAATGGGGAAATTTGTTCCACCCGGTGGATGGCAACATTCATTTTATCCAGCTTTTCCCTTCGCTCCAACAATTCAAAATAGATTTTTCCGGAGGTAAAGACGACCACCTCCGCTTTCCCTTGTTTGACTTCATCGTCCCTGATCAATTTTTCGAACCCGCCTTTGGTCAGTTTGTCCAGCGAAGAAATCACTTTTGGGTGGCGAAGTAAACTCTTCGGCGTGAAAACAATCAATGGAATACGCACATCACCAATCACTTGTCTTCTTAGAAGATGAAAAAGATTGGCAGGTGTTGTCGGTACCGCCACATGCAAGTTGTAGTTGCTACAAAGGGACAAATACCTTTCAATTCTGGCGCTGGAATGTTCAGGCCCCTGTCCTTCGTACCCATGAGGAAGAAAAAGTACCAATCCATTCATAATTCCCCATTTTTCACCGGCGGAAGAGATGTACTGGTCGAAAATGACTTGCGCTACATTGGCAAAGTCGCCAAACTGGGCCTCCCAGATAGTTAATCCTTGCGGATAGGCCATCGAATAGCCATATTCGAAGCCCATCACGCCATATTCGTTCAGAGGGGAGTTGAGCACGGCTATTGAAGCCTGATTGGGGGAAATGTTTTGAAGCGGGAAATATTTTTCGCCCGTATCTTCCAGTACCAAAGCGGAATGACGGTGAGAGAATGTCCCGCGCTGGGCATCCTGTCCACTTAAACGTACGGAAATGCCTTCGTTCAGCAGTGAGGCGTAGGCAAGTGATTCTCCTAAGGCCCAATCGATCTTGTTGTTGGCAATCAGCTGTCTGCGTTCATCCATCAGCTTGACAATCTTGCTAAAAAACTTCTTATCTGCAGGCAGGGTATTGATCTTGTCAGCAAGCTTCAATAGTTCAGTTTCTGAGATGGCAGTGGGCACCTGATACAATTCGCAAGGGTCAGGGAAGCGGTAGGATTTGTACTCATCGACCAGGAAATTTTTGATGTTGAGTTTGTCAATCAACATACTTTCCCCGTAATTTTCTTCCAATTGGGCATCAAATAGAGCAATCTCCTGTTCTACCTCAGCCTGAGTCATAATACCGGTATCAATTAATTTTTTAGCATAGATATCACGAGGATTGGGATGTTCCGCAATAATTTTATACAGAAGCGGCTGGGTGAACCGTGGTTCATCCCCTTCGTTGTGGCCATATTTACGGTAGGAGAGAATATCGATAAATACATCGGAATGAAAATGCTGTCGGAATTCGAGTGCCAGCTTTACCGTGAAAATAAGCGCTTCAACATCATCGCCGTTCACATGAAATACTGGAGAGCGGGTTACTTTGGCGATATCGGTACAATAAGTGCTGGAACGCGCCTCAAGATAGTCTGTTGTGAACCCCACCTGATTGTTTACCACAATATGTAAAGTTCCCCCGGTTTTGTACCCCGGAAGCAGCGCCATCTGGACAACTTCATAAACGATCCCCTGTCCGGCAATGGCAGCATCACCATGTATGCTAATGGGAACTATTTTTCCAAAATCCCCGTTGTAGTGGTGATCAATCCTGGCGCGGACCATCCCTTCGACCAAAGCCCCAACAGTCTCGAGGTGCGAAGGGTTGGGTATAAGGCTCAATTTCACCTTTTCGCCATTATCGGTAGTGATGATATTCTCAAAACCGAGGTGGTATTTGACATCCCCAAGAGATATACCCTTCTCATATTCAGTTGCATAAAACTCTTTGAATATATTTTTATAGGGTTTTTCCAAAATATTGGCCAACACATTCAGTCTTCCACGGTGTGCCATACCTATTACAAATTCTTCGATACCCAGCCTGGCCCCGTGCATTACGATGGCATCCAAAGCCGGAATAATTGCTTCTGTGCCTTCCAACGAGAATCGCTTGGCGCCCACAAATTTACGGTGGATAAAACTTTCGAAACTAACCGCAATGTTCAGGTGATAAAAGATGTGTCTTTGCTGTTCAGGAGAGAAATATTCGCTATTTTTCGATTTTTCCATCCTTACTTTCAGCCAATCAATCAATTCAGGTTGCCGCATGTAAAGAAACTCTGCACCAACCGACTCACAATAGGTTGCTTCAAGATGGGATATAATATCTTTCAAAGTCGCATTGCCAATCCCAATCTCTTTACCGGCATGAAAAACAGTAGCCAGATCACTTTCCTCCAACTCGAAATTTTCAAAATCAAGGGTGGGAGCGTAAGTTCTTCTTTTACGAACCGGATTGGTACGGGTAAACAAATGGCCTCTTTGCCGGTATCCATTGATCAGGTTGAGAATTCTGAACTCTTTCTGTATCCGTATTTCATGTGAATATAAATTGTTTTTTAATCGCCACATGGAACCCTCAGGGATATTCATCTTCTTTGGCGAGCCTTTGCTCATGAGGGTTTCATCTGCTGCCGAAACGGCAGAATCCTGGTAAGATTTTCTTGCCAACTCAAATCCTTCAAAAAAATTACGCCAGCTTTGTTCAACACTTACCGGATTTTCAAGGTAATTTTTATACAATTCTTCAACCGCACTGATCTCCTGATTGCCAACAAGGGAAAATTTATCCATACAATATTGTTATTGTCACTATTACGTTTGAAAAGAAAATAAGTTCACAACCAAATGTACTAAAATGATCGGGCATATTTCAGAAAAAATGAGCAATTTTAACCATTGATATTTACTGAATAAGAATAGGTACTGTCGTATAAATTTATGGGTCAACCTCACGAATGCTTTTTAAAACAGGTAGCAAATTCGCTGTATCAACTTTACGGGCAGCAAATAGCTGATCTCACTGTTGTATTTCCTAACCGTCGGGCCGGACTTTTTTTTACCGAATATCTGAACAGGATGATCACGGGGCCTGTTTTTTCTCCGGAGATTATCACCATTCAGGAGCTTTTTTGCCATATTTCTCCGCTGCAAAGTGCCGATCAGCTTCAACTTGTTTTCCGTCTGTATAAAATTTATACGTCCTTGGGCGGCTCAAAAGAGACTTTCGATGAATTCTATCTTTGGGGAGAGATGTTGTTGCACGATTTTGACCAGGTTGATAAATATCTGGTTGATGCAGAGCTACTATTTACCAATATTACAGACCTTAAAGAGATTGACGAGCACTTCAATGACTGGAATGAAGATCGAAAGGAGGAGATCAAACATTTCTGGAAAAGCCTGACCAGCGGAGAGAAAAAATTTGATCAAAAAGAATTTGCCCGTCTATGGCAGGTGCTTTTCCCCATTTATCAGAAGTTGAAAGAGGAGCTTTATGCAGCTCAAATTGCATACGAAGGGATGCTCTTCCGCGATGCGGTCGAAAATTCGTCCCACTTGAATTCTCCCTATTTGTCAGGTAAAAAGTTCGTTATTGCCGGATTTAACGCGCTGAACGGGTGTGAAAAAAAGCTTTTTTTATCGTTGCAAGAGAAAGGCAATATCCATTTTTATTGGGATTATGACGAATATTACCTGAATGACCTTAACCAGGAGGCCGGTTTCTTCATGCGGGAGAACCTCATCCTGTTTCCCCAGACGGAAAAACCATATGATACGGCAACCCTCCAATTGCCTAAAAATTTTCAGATCTTCCATACTACATCACAAATTGGTCAGGCGCAAATTGCAGCTAAAGAAATTACCCATTTGTACAAAGAGACAGCCGATTTCGACGATACAGCTGTTGTCCTTTGTGATGAAGGACTTCTTCTTCCAGTGCTTTCGGCGTTGCCGGAAGAAATTGGGAAGGTAAATGTCACGATGGGGCTTCCGATTAAACAAACGCCGCTTTTTAGCCTGATCAGCTTGCTGGTTACCCTTCAAAAGAATTGCAGGATGGAAAGTGAAGAACAACTTTTTCATTACAAAAATGTTGCGAATGTTCTAAACAATCAATTGATCCAATCTGTATATCCACTTGAATGTAAATTGATTACAGATAATATAATTCGAAAGAACAAACTTTATATACCTGCCAAGGAATTAGGTACAACCCAACTTTTCGACCGGATTTTTAGCTATCAGGATTCAGTGACCGGGCTTCCTGACTATTTTCTGGCCATTCTTCACGAACTTTTTCTCTTTTGGGAAAAGAACCGTAATGAAAATTATGCCATAAATTATCAGGAATACATTTACCAAGCCTATCTTTCTGTAAATAAGTTAAATAATATGCTTTTTGCCGAAGGACCGGAAATTTTGGGCACCAAAGAATTCCTTTCAAAAGAAACATTTTTCAAATTACTGCTTGAATACGTCAGTGATCTGAGCGTAACTTTTGAAGGCGAACCATTAGCCGGCCTGCAGATAATGGGTATTTTGGAAACCAGGTCGCTTGATTTTAAAAATATCGTCCTATTATCTGTAAATGAGGGAATTATGCCTAAGGCGAATGTTTCGGGATCTTTCATTCCCTATCATCTTCGCAAGGGGGTTGGCTTGCCGACTGTGGAAGAGCAGAATGCGATGTACGCCTATTATTTTTACCGCTTGTTGCAGCGGGCCGATCGGGTGACTTTTGTCTATAATTCAGGTAGCGATGGACTTCGGACTGGTGAAAAAAGCCGTTTTCTCTACCAATTACAACTGGAATCACCGTTTCAGATAACAGAAAAAGGCATCGAAAACACCATAGATCCACTTCAAAATTATCCGATTTCAATTGAAAAGAAAGGCAAGGTTTTAGAGACACTAAACGGTTTTTTGGAAGCCGGTAAAAGAATCTCCCCCACAGCGCTCGATCAGTATCTGCAATGCCCTTTAAGCTATTATTTTAAATACATAGCCCGCTTTGAAGAAGAGGAAGAGGTGACAGAAGAGGTAGATGCACGGCTCTTCGGAAAACTTTATCATGCTGTGATGGAGAGCCTGTACCTGCCATTTCTAAATAAAACCATGGATGAAAGGACATTGAAATCACTGGTTGAAAATGAAAATAACCTTGAAGGGTTAATTTTGAATGCCTTTGTTGTTCATTTTTTTAAATCAGAAGTCGCAAAGGAGAGCACAGAAATTGCCGGACGGAATAAGCTGGTATTTGAAGTTATCAAAAAGATGGTACTTCAAACCATCAGGGTCGATATCACGAGAACTCCCTTTGTCATAAAAGGGTTAGAGCAAAATGTGGCTGCGATTGTGCCCGTTTTTAACGGGGCGAAAGCTGTTCGCATTGGTGGTGTTATTGACAGAATAGATTCTGTATCAGGCTCTACCGAGATCATTGATTACAAAACAGGCACAACGGAAAATGATTTTTATTCCTTGTCCGGTTTGTTCGAGCGGCAAGCAAAAAAAAGAAACAAAGCGGCTTTTCAAACCCTCATTTATGGTTGTATCTGGGATAAAATGCACCCGGAAGCTGGAGCAATATATCCGGGAATCTATGCCCTTAAAAACATTTTTAAGCAGGAAGGCATTCGCCTGACGATCAAAGAAAATGGTACACGAGAGGTCAACTATATGGATTTAAAAGATCAGTTTGAACCCATGTTGGTTGATTTGTTGGAAGAAATCTTTAATCCGGCCATTCCATTCGCGCAAACGACAGTGGAAGAGCACTGTCAATACTGTATTTTCGCTTCTATTTGCGGAAAACAATCCGTTCAGTTGTGATCAAGCAAGTCTGGCCTGATTTGTTTGGTCCTTTCCATTGCCTGTTCCATCTTCCACTCGTCAATCAGCTGGTCATTTCCTGATAAGAGGATATCCGGAACTTTCCATCCTTTGTATTCGGCTGGCCGGGTATATACCGGCGGAGTTAGCAATCCGTCCTGAAATGAATCGGTTAACGCGGAAGTCTCGTCCGATAAAACGCCGGGTATCAGGCGAACAATGGCATCTGAGATAATTGCTGCCGCCAGTTCGCCGCCTGTCAGTACATAATCGCCTATCGAGAATTCTTTGGTAACCAGGTGGTCGCGCACTCTTTGATCGATCCCTTTGTAATGGCCGCAAAGGATTATCAGATTTCCTTTCATAGAAAGCTGATTGGCATCTTGTTGGGTAAATTTGGCGGCATCAGGCGTAAGGAAAATGATTTCATCGTAACTGCGCGCCGCTTTCAGTTCAGAAATGGCCCGATCAATCGGCTCCACCATCATTACCATGCCAGCTCCTTTGCTAAAAGCATAATCATCAACCTTTTTGTGCTTATCTGTGGCCCAATCCCTGATATTATGAACATAGATTTCTGCCAACCCTTTGTCTTTTGCCCTTTTTAATATAGAATGATTAAAGGGACTTTCAAGCAATTCGGGTA
Source organism: Bacteroidota bacterium (assembly GCA_023488865.1). GTDB lineage: Bacteria > Bacteroidota > Bacteroidia > Bacteroidales > Prolixibacteraceae > CAINVV01. The sequence goes on from JAMDDG010000193.1 coordinate 9,500, forward strand.
CAACCGTCAGGATATCTATACGCATAAAAACAGATTTTTGGCAAAGGTAAATAAAAGTCTGCTACTCTTTGATTACTCAGATTCAGCACTATTTGTAAAAAATTCTAAAAATATGTGTTAGAAACTGCTGACGTTAACGGGTAAATATCTATTTTCGTGCAGAATAATAGTGTACAACCATCCTGGCTTAACGGCCGTAATGAAAATGCTGATGAAATCTAAAGAATTGAAGAATCCTGCTTCTGAACCGGAAAATGAACTCCAAATAATACCCGAACAGCAGAACGCAGAGAGTAGCAGTACTTCGGAAACAATGGATAACCATGAAGAGGCTTTGGAAGAGGAACATAAGACAACAGACATTGCCGAGCCGGTAGCTGTCGAAATAACTGTGCCTGAAGAAACGAAAGTTACAGAGGCCCTTCACGAATCTGAATCCGAATTAACCGAATCAATATTGGAACACCAACTGGATAAAATCGATGAAGAAGATGATCCATTCCATGATGATGAGCCTGCTGCCGAGGGTCTGCCAATTCACGATTACTCTTCTTACAACAAGATCAATTTGATCAATACCCTACGGAAAATAATCAGCGAAGGGGATGTAGATGTCATTAAACCGCATGCAGACGCCATAAAAGCTTGTTTCTATAAAATCAGAAACCACGAGATTGGTGAACTTAAAGCAGCTTTTGTTGCCGAAGGTCACGATGAGGAGCTTTTCCTGCCTGAGGCTGATCCTTTTGAACAAGAATTAAAAGATCTCTTCAGGGAATATAAAAACCTCCGGTACGAGTCCAACAAGAAATTAGAGGCAATCAAGGAAGAAAATTACCTCAAAAAGATGGAGATTATTGAAGAGATCAAAACCCTGGTTAACAGTGAAAATTCACTGAACAACACGTTTCAGTTATTCAATGAGTTACAGACAAAATTCAAGTCCATCGGCCAGGTACCTCAATCGAAAGTCAAAGATCTCTGGGAGAATTACCACTACCAGGTTGAGCGTTTTTATGATTTTGTCAAAATCGACCGCGAGTTGCGGGACCTGGACCTAAAACGCAATATGGATCAGAAAGTGATCCTGTGCACCAAAGCAGAAGCACTGTCAATCAATTCGGAAGAACCGCTCTCTACCTTCAGGGAGCTGCAAAAGCTGCATGAAGCCTGGAGAGAGATTGGCCCTGTACCCAGGGACCATAAACAGGAACTGTGGGACCGGTTCAAGACAGCCACCTCAGTGATCAACAAAAGATACCAGCAACATTTTGAACAAGAGCGCTCCGTACAAAAAGAGCAGCTTCAAAAGAAGATTGAACTCTGTGAAAAAGCGGAAGAACTTTCCACTTTTCTCTCCGATAATCCACGCGAATGGAATGAAGTAACAGAGAAGGTCATTGCCCTGCAGGAGGAATGGAAAAAAACAGGTTTTGGTCCCAGAAAAGAAAATTCCAAAATATGGGACCGTTTTCGGGCCGCCAATGATACCTTCTTTCAAAACAAGCGCAACTTCTGGAATAAAAGCAAAGAACACCTGCAACAGAACTTGGCATTGAAAGTTGACATTTGTGAACAGGCTGAAAAACTGAAAGATAGCGAAGAATGGAAGGCCACTACCGACCGGCTGATCACTTTACAGAAGAAATGGAAAGAGGTTGGTCCGGTTCCAAGAAAACAATCTGAGCTGATTTGGAAACGTTTCAGGACTGCCTGTGACGAGTTTTTCAATAAAAAACAGATTCATTTTTCGGGTGTTACCGGTGACCAGGACGAGAACCTGAAAGCCAAAAAACAATTGGTAGCCGACATCGAAGAATTCATTCCAAGCGGGAATGCCCAGGATGATCTGATGGCGCTGAAAAAATTTCAGGATCGTTGGGCTGAAATTGGCCATGTTCCATTCAGAAAGAAAGAAGAACTGCAGAACAAATATCATGAGGCAATTGACAACCAGTTCAATAAAATAAAAATGGATGATCAGGACCTCAACCTGATCAAATTCAAATCAAAGATTGAACATCTGGCTTCCATACCAAGAGGATGGTCTAAAATAAATACCGAGCGTGACCGTTATGCTGTCAGGCTGCGTCAGTTAGAAGGAGACATCAATACCCTTACCAACAATGTTGGCTTCTTCGGGACATCTGAAGGGGCACAATCTTTGATAAAGGGGGTAAATGACCAAATCGATAAATTAAAATCACAAATTGATCAGCTTAAATCTAAGATGAAAATCATAGATGAGCAGGAGGAGATCAACTGATTATAAGCAACTTTACAGGACCCGCTCCCTTCCAGGAGCGGGTCTTTGATTTTGAATCCAGGCTACTATTTTGTTGTCAGATTCCGGCTTTACATTTTTTATTCTTTACTTTGCACTTGCTGAAAACACTTTAAATTTGGAAAGTTTTGTCTACTACTAAGTACATTTTTGTTACCGGAGGTGTTACATCTTCATTGGGAAAAGGGATCATTGCTTCCTCTCTCGCCAAACTACTTCAGGCGAGAGGGTACAAAGTCACCATCCAGAAGCTGGATCCATATATCAATGTTGATCCCGGCACCTTAAATCCATACGAACATGGTGAGTGTTTCGTCACTGAAGATGGCGCTGAAACTGACCTCGATTTGGGCCATTACGAACGTTTTCTGAATTCACCTACGTCACAGGCCAACAATGTCACAACCGGCAAAATTTACCAGTCAGTCATCAACAAAGAACGAAGGGGGGATTATCTCGGAAAAACGGTTCAGATCATTCCGCACATCACTGACGAAATTAAACGCTACATTAAATATCTGGGTTCCAAGAAAAAATTCGATGTAGTAATCTCTGAGATAGGTGGGACTGTCGGCGACATCGAATCTTTACCTTACATTGAGACTGTTCGGCAGTTGAAGTGGGAGTTAGGTTCCGATGCCCTTATTATTCACCTTACCTTGGTGCCTTTCTTGCAAGCATCCGGCGAATTGAAGACGAAACCGACCCAGCACTCTGTCAAGCAACTATTGGAAAACGGGGTACAGCCGGATGTGCTGGTTTTGCGTACGGAACATCAGCTAACCCCCGATCTGAAAGGGAAAGTTGCCCTTTTCTGCAATGTCAGCAAAGAGGCGGTGATCGAATCAATAGATGTTTCCACTATCTATGAAGTCCCTATCCGGATGAAGGACGAGAAACTGGATGAGATTGTTTTGAAAAAGCTGGGCCTTCCCTTGGGAGAAGAACCTGACCTGAAAAATTGGAACGAGTTTCTCTACCGCTACAAAAATCCCAAAAAGGAGGTCAAAATAGCCCTTATCGGAAAATATGTCGAATTAAGGGATGCCTATAAGTCTATCGCAGAGGCGCTTATTCATGCAGGGGCAACCAACGAATGCAGGGTAAATGTTGAATGGATCCATTCTGAAAAAATAAACGAAGAAAATATCGAGCGAAAGCTAAAAGGATGTCAGGGGATTTTGATCGCGCCAGGTTTTGGACACAGAGGGATCGAAGGTAAAATTATTGCGGCCAGATATGCCCGTGAGTTGAAGGTTCCTTTCTTTGGCATTTGTCTGGGTATGCAAATAGCAGTAATTGAATTTGCCCGGAATATCCTCCATTTGTGCGGTGCCGACTCTACCGAGATGAATCCGTCAACGGAATTTCCGGTTATTGACTTAATGGATGAGCAAAAGGGGATCACGGATAAGGGCGGCACGATGCGTCTTGGATCTTATGCCTGTCAGTTGAAAAAAGATTCCGATGCCTTCGCCGCTTATGGACGGTTAAAAATATCCGAACGTCACCGGCATCGTTACGAGTTCAATAATAGTTATTTACCGGAGTTTGAAAAAGCAGGCATGAAAGCTACTGGTTTTAATCCGGATACCAATTTAGTTGAGATCATAGAAATCCCTGAACATCCCTGGTTTGTCGGGGTTCAGTTTCACCCGGAATACCGGAGCACGGTACTTCAACCACATCCACTTTTTGTAGCCTTCATCAAAGCAGTTATAGAAAATTCTCAAAAAAGCCCAATTTAATTTATGGATAGAAATACCATCACAGGACTGATTCTAATATTTGTTATTTTATTTGCATTCAGTTACTTAAATAAACCTTCAGAAAAAGATCTTGAAGTACTCAGATTGAAGAACGATTCCATTGCATTGGCCGAAAAAGCCAAAGTCAAAGAAATTACAAAACAAGCTGAACTTTCCACCATTCAACCCGGCATTTCTAAAATTGACTCATCCAATGTCCAAAATGAGCTGACTAATTTATATGGCGTTTTTGCAGTTGCAGCCAAGGGGGAAGAAAAATTTGTAACCCTGGAAAATAACCTGATAAAGGTGGTTCTTTCAAACAAGGGAGGTAAAATATATTCGGTCGAATTAAAAGATTACAAAAGGTTCAATGGCAAACCATTGATCCTCTTTGATGGAGAAGAGAACCGTTTTGGATTGAATTTCTTCTCCCAAAACAAGAGCATCCAAACCGACCAGTTTTTCTTTCAACCTTCTGTTAAGGAGAGTCTGGTAACCGTTAACGAAACCAAAGTACCAAAAGGGAAAGAGGGACGTGAAAACTACAACAATGACAATCCGGGCGATTCGAAATCAGTCTCCATGCGCTTAGATGCAGGGAACAATGTTTTCATTGAATATGTTTATACGCTGAAAAACAACTCCTATCTGGTAGATTTCGATATCAAAACATCCGGATTGAAAAAAGTAGCAGGTGCCAACTCAGAGTTCGTCAATTTCCTTTGGAGCATCAACATGCCAAGACAGGAGAAGATGTCGAAATTTGGCGAAAACAACCAATCTACGATCTTCTATAAGTTCGACAAAGATGTAGTTGATAAACTTTCTCCTGCAAAATCTGAGTCTAAATCCTTGTCTACCAAGGTAAAATGGGTTGGATTTAAGCAGCAGTTTTTCTCTTCAGTCCTGATTGCTGACCAGGCATTTCAGAATGCCCAAGTTTCGACCAAAAAAAGGGAGCTGGATTCCTCATATGTAGCAGAGATGACGGCCGATTTGACCATTCCGTTGGATGCCGGTGGCAGCGAAAATTTTCCGGCCAAATTTTATTTTGGACCTAACCAATACAATATCTTGAACCAGTTTGACCTGGGAATGGAAGAACAGCTTTCATTAGGCTGGACAGTCATCGGATGGGTCAACAAGTACATCGTTATTCCTGCATTTGATTTCTTGCATCGTTACATAGGCAATTTTGGGTTGATCATCTTGTTGCTGACCATTTATATTAAGCTTCTCACGTTGGTATTCACCTACAAATCGTACATTTCCCAGGCCAAAATGAGAATTTTAAAACCGGAGATAGAGGAGATACAGAAAAAATTTCCGGAAGATAAAAAATTGGAATCCCAGCAGGCAGTGATGGCATTTTACAAAAAAGCCGGTGTAAACCCCATGGGAGGTTGTTTGCCCATGGTACTTCAGATGCCGATTTTGATCGCGATGTTCTATTTCTTCCCAATCTCGATTGAGCTGCGTCAGCAAAGCTTTTTATGGGCTACGGACTTATCTTCTTTCGATTCTATTGCCAATTTGCCATTTACCATCCCATTTTATGGCAACCACGTTAGTTTGTTCTGTTTATTGATGACAGTTACCAATATTCTCTATGTAAAATACAACAACGAAATGACTGGTGCCACTCAACAGATGCCTGGAATGAAAACCATGATGTACCTGATGCCGGTGATGTTCCTGTTTATTTTCAACAGCTATGCCGCCGGTCTGAGCTTGTACTACTTCTTATCTCTGGTGTTTACTTTTGTGCAGATGTTCATTTTCAAGAAGCTGGTCAACGAAGATGCCATTCACGCACAAATCAAAGCCAAACAAAAGATGCCGGTTACCAAATCCAAATTTCAGGCACGCTTGGAAGAGATGACCAAACAAAAAGCTTTGGCCGACAAGAAAAGAAGATAGAATTGAATAGAATAAAAAAAGGGCACCGCAAGTGCCCTTTTTTTATTCTTCTGAAGGCATGAATTTCCAGCTCAACGCCACCATCTTAATCGCGGTATAGGCCGCTTCTTCCCCTTTGTTGCCCAATTTGCCTCCCGCCCGTTCAAGGGCCTGCTGTTGGTTATCCGTCGTTAAAACGCCGAAAATAAAGGGGATCCCGTATTCCAGGTTCAATTTTGTTACGCCGTAGGTAACTCCCTGGCAGATAAAGTCGAAATGCCGGGTTTCACCCTGGATGACACAGCCTAACAAAATGACTGCATCTGCGTCGGTGTTTTCAGCCATTAATTGTCCTCCCAAAGTTAATTCGAAAGTGCCCGGAACGCTCTCGATTCGAATGTCTTCGGACCTGACGCCATATTTAAGCAGCGTTTCTACGGCCCCCTTTTTCAAAGCAACGGTTACAGCCGGGTTCCATTCGGCATAGACAATTCCGAATTTCATCCCTTTTGCATCCGGGACTTCATGGTTCACATGGTCAGAGAGATTTACAGTAGCCATAATAGAAGTTTTAAAAGTTTATACTGTTTTAAAAGTTTAAAAAGTTGCCGGTCCCTGAGCGAAGTGCT
>JAMDDG010000243.1 GCA_023488865.1 Bacteroidota bacterium
AACAGACTCCTGGCAAGTACATCTTGGCGAAGCCATGAAGCAATCGGGCAACTTCAAAAGCGAGATCAGCATAGCCGCGAAAACCGAATTTAACACCCCTTTCGACTCATTGGTCAGCAACCGCCACCTGGATCTGCTTGACCATCTCGACATCCTGATCAACAGGGATATCGAAACAAAGGAAAACCGGCTTCTTTTTAGCAACTACATCGCCCAGCATCCCGGATTGGAACATTGCGGTGGCGTGATGCGGGGCGGAACATTTGTACTGGTTTACGACGAAAACAGCACCGTAATTGCCGACTTTATGCTGCCTTACCAGGAAACCGATGCCGAAAAGAACGACCTGTTGGAACCGGATATCGCCATCAAGCCACTCAAGCCTTTCCGTCCGGGCTTTGTCATCGACTCAGGCCTGAACATTATAGAACCTTTGGATAACCGGATCAAAGGGAAATTGGATAACTTCAAGGAGACAGATCTCAGCGGGTTCTTAGACGAAAAGACAAAAGCATTGAAAGACAAATTGGATGGCGACTGGAACACCCGGTTCGACAACCAACAAAAAGACTATTTCAACTCCATCAAAGATTCGTTCGGGAACATGAGCAACGCACTGATCAAAACGGCTTTGGGAAGGACCTCCCTCCCCGGAAACGGATTAGACATCGCCGACAGTAACCTCAACAAAGCAGTCACCGAGGTGCAGCAAGTACGCGATCTATACAACAGTTACAAAGCGAAGGCAGAAAGCACAGCGGATGCCACTGAAAAAAGCAGGTATACCGAAATGGCTGCCAAGCTGGAACCGGTACTTTCGAATGCCATCATGGATGCGACAAATATAGTTGGGACTTCCGGGGCCGAAATTAGCCCCGGAACCGATGGGTTCAAAGCGATGACCGAAATAGGTAACAGTATCGGTGCGATCAAAGACAGTACCCTGCTTTCCGGCACCATGGAGAACCTAAACAAGATCGGTAGTACAACAGGGAGCAGTTCATTTAAAACCTATGTAAAAGTTATAACCAGGGGCTAAAAGCTGATTATGCTAAGTACATCACACCGGATTTTCAGTCAACAATGGAAGGTTTCTGCCGGTACACAGGCCCAGGCTTTTGCTTTGCAGGGACAGTTTCGGAAACGTTGGGAAGATACGCTCTTGCCCGTATTCGAACGGGTTTTTGATGAGCAATCAACAAGTGATGTGTTGCTGCATATTCCTAAATTAGAAATTAAGCTAAAGGTGTCAAATGACTCCAAACTGTGGGATAACATCCCCTTAGAACTTTATAATCAACTTTCAGCTGTTCTAAAACAGAGCCCTTCAACACCCAATAATCTTAATGACGGGGATAAAACATTAACCCGTATTCCGATTGAACAACATCTTTTTGAATCGCTTATTTTCTATCTTGAAAATGGAAACCTGCCATGGTATTCAGATTTTTCGGGAAGTCGGACCAAAAAAAATCTGACAAAGACAATCCAGGAACAATGGCCTGAATTAACGGATTATCTGCATCGTATTAAACCATCTCAGCATTTTCTGTTCAGGCTTTTTCAATTACTTTCTGTGGATGAAATCGAAAGACTATCAAGTGATATCGGAACACATCTCTCTCAGCCGTCTGAAAGGGCGTTGCAATACCTGATCAATGCCCTTCTTAATTCGGGAGAGAGCTATTTTAACCTTCACATCCGAACAAAGTTGGTTGTTGCCATCCTGCATGCAACCATTGATCAGCCTGATGCTAACCTAATTCCTGTCTGGATGGAGGTGGCTAAAACGATATTGCCGCCCGAAAAGTTGGTTCATTTCCATTATTTTATCTCATTAGCTACGGAAACTACAAAGTTGTCCGGTCCTCCACAAAGAAAGGACTCCATTCCTGGTAAGCAACCGGAGTTTTTAAAGAAGAAGGGACAGGAACAGGTTACTCCTTTAAGAAACAACCAATTCCAATCCATCTCTTCCGTAGAAATGGCTTTTGACGGACAAATGCCGGACGGGCGATGGATCCGCAGTAATCCCATATCAACTGATGGTTACCATAACCGAATCGAAACAACCAAACCGTTATTTGACTTGCCTGAAAATTATCGGCAAAAAGAGGTTCGGATTAAGGTGCAAAATGCCGGACTGGTACTTCTTCATCCTTTTTTCGAAAGCTTCTTCGCCAATTCAGGAATAGTGGTTGACAAAGAGAATAAAATTTCTGCCGGCAGTCTTTCGGAGGCTGCTGCTTTGCTGCATTTTCTGGCTACCGGAAACGAAGAAATACAGGAGTTTGAACTAGGTTTTATTAAGATTTTGTTGGGGATGGATCCGGATCAACCCTTGATGGTTTTTAAAGGGTTGCTCACACTTCGCCACAAAGAGGAGGCTGAATCCTTGCTTCGTTCAGTTATCACCCACTGGTCAATATTGAAAAATAGCTCGCCCGATGGATTAAGAAACTCTTTTCTGCAACGTTATGCGCTTCTTTATCAGTCGGATGAAGGATGGAAGATGCAGATGGAAAGTAAAACATTTGATGTGTTGCTAAACCAACTGCCGTGGAGTTATTCAATTGTAAAACTGCCCTGGATGGACAAACCAATCTTTACCGAATGGATATATTGACTGATAATGCATGGCAATACGCTGCTCAACGATTGGGGGTTGGGAAAAAGTTGAACCCTGGTTATACTACCTTGTTTTACGGGCTGCCCGGTACTGGCATCACAATCAACGGCCTCAGAAGATGAGAAAAAAGGGAAATCCCCTATTGCAACACAAATAAGTATGGCGGAAAAAATCAAAAACGACCCGAATCTGGTTGTCAATAGGAAGGAACTTATTGAAATTTTTGACGAAGGTAAGACGGTCAAGGAGATGAAAGTTACCAGAAAAACAAACAAAGAGAAAAAATAATCCAAACCCATAAAATAAATTACCATGACACTGACCGATCAACAAAAGCACATTTGCGAACAGGTGATTAATGTATTTGAATGCGGCACCGTTGCCGGGAAATATGGAGCCATCAGCATCTTTGACGATGGCCCGCACCGCGAGCGCCAAATTTCTTACGGGCGATCCCAGACAACAGA
>JAMDDG010000383.1 GCA_023488865.1 Bacteroidota bacterium
ACGAACTTCAGCGGATCATTGATGAACGAACCGAACCATGGGGCATCAATGTTATCTCGGTAGAAGTGAAGGATGTGCTGATACCATCCGCCTTGCAGGATGCGATGTCCATGCAGGCACAGGCTGAGCGGGAACGCCAGGCACGGGTAATCCTGGGTGATTCAGAGCGTCAGGTTGCCCAAAAGTTCGAGGAGGCGGCCAAATCCTATTCCAGCAATCCAACCGCGCTTCACCTGAGGGCGATGAACATGCTGTATGAAGGATTAAAGACCAACTCCACGATAGTGATTGTACCAAGCACCGCCTTGGAAACCATGCAATTAGGTGGTCTTGCCGGACTAACGGCCATGACGATGGGGATGTCGCAGGAAAATCAGAAAAAAGAACAGGAATCTTAGCTTACAGCATTTTACGAAATTGTAAAACTGATTACCAAAATTCTCATTTTAGATCGCGTCGGTAAATGGGAGGAGATTGTTATATTCGAACTCAGTTTTTGAACGGTTCGAATGATGAAAGTTTACATACAAATAAAAAAGAATTTATGACAACAGATAAAAAAGAAAATTGGCTTACTTACATGGCCATCACCACCGTATTAATTGCAGTTGCAGCAACCTTGTCGACTTTTAAGGGTGGTGGGTATAGTACCAAAAGCCTGCTTAATCAAACAAAAGCCAGCGACCAGTGGGCTTTCTTCCAGAGTAAAAGCATCAAGAGTTATATTTATGACTTGCGCCGGGAAAATCTCGAATTGCAAATCGCATCCCTCGAAAAGCAAAAAGACAATGACTCCCTAATTAAAAAATACCGGGGAATGGCTACCGATTATGAGCACAAGGTGAAAACGTACGAACAGGAAAAAGTGGCAATCAGCAAAGAAGCAACCAGCTTCGAAAATCAGCGCGATGAAAGCAAGATCCATTCTGACAAATTTGGGATTGCCGTCATCTTCCTGCAGATATCGATCTTACTTTCTTCCATAGCCACCCTCTCTAAAAAGAAATTTGTTTGGAGCTGTAGCTTAGCTTTCGGCGCTGTCGGAATTTTATTTTTTCTGGACGGGTTTTTCCTGTTTTTGTAAAATCTCCTTCAGTAGCTGCAAGGCCTTAAACTATCAGAGCATTTGTAACAAGATGAAGATTTTAAAGCGCATTCTACGCCCTCAACGTTTTGATTTCATTACCTAAACAATCAATATCTGAATAACCCAAATCATCGGCCAGAATGATAATAATATTGTGTCGATTGGAATCATCTTGTAACTTTGTGCACAAATTTAATTGTCAGCTGCTTTGAAAAAATTTATCAATGGGATCGTGCTTGTCCTATTGGCAGGAATGTTTGTAACTGGATGCAAATCCCTTCAACCGCAAATGCCCGCCGAAAGTTACAAGTACACTCCCGCAAAGCCTCAGACTTCAGTTGTGAGCCTTTATGCCGATTTGGATGTAGCCAGGATGGAAGCTCTTGTCAACAATAATATGGATAGTTTATTGTACGACGACCATAGTTTCAAAGACAACAACAACGATAATTTAAAACTCAAAGCATGGAAAGATGGTCAAATAAAATTTTCTTTCCATGACGATCTCCTGTCATGGGAAATCCCATTGCGGGTAGACATCAAAAAAACGGCGCTTTTTATAGCTTTCAACCATCCTTTCGGGGATATCATGGAAGCAAACGGTGAGATAAAGCTGAAATTTAAAACCAGGTTATCGGTCAATCGCGATTGGAGCATTAAAACGGTGACCACTCCCGAGGATTATGAGTGGATAAGGAAACCCACAGTTAAAATCGGCGGATTTACGATCCCGGTGACCGCCATTGCCAATATTTTGCTTAGGTTTAATCTCGACAGCTACTCCCAAAATATTGACAAAACCATTGAAAACAGTTTTGATTTTAGAAAATATGCCGAAAAAGGGTGGCAGATGTTATTCGAGCCATTCAAGATACCCGGGGATTACAACGCATGGCTTTCGATGACCCCCTATTCCATTTCCCTCTTACCGGTAAAAGGAACGAACGGAAGCATCCGGTTTGGTTTTGTTGTAAATTCTGATGCCGAATGTTTGCTTGACAAGCAGCCCCCCGTTGGCAAAGCATCTGGGCTTCCTGTCATAAAGCCGCTCGATATGCCGTGTGATACTTTTCGCATCAACCTGCTGACAGACATTCCATATTCGACCATTGAAAGATTAACACTCAGGGAGATTCACGATTCGGTATATACATTTGGGAAAAAGCGCCTCACTTTCGAGTCAATACATATTTATGGTACAAATGGGAAAATGGCTATTGAAATGAAAGTTAAGGGGAGCATCAAAGGAACGATGTACCTTACGGGTACGCCTTATTTCAATTCTGCAGACACTACTTTACAGGTTAGGGATTTGAAATTCGACCTAAAGACCAGAAATTTACTGGTGAAATCGGCCAGATGGATGTTCAACGGAAAGATAGAGCGAACCATCACCAGGGCAATTGCCATTCCTTTTAACACCAATGTCCGCGAAATAGAAAGCAACCTGACCGGCTTTATGAACCACTACCAATTGGGATATGGATTCGAGCTCAACGGGAAATTGGCAAAAATTACCGTTTCTGACATTATGCTAACGCCTGAATCTGTCAAAGCCAATCTGGTCTTTTCAGGCAAACTGGCCATCGGGATAGAAGAGATGGCGTTAAAAAAATAAATGCGGAACAGTAATGATGGCTTTCTCAGCTATTTTAAATGACCACCTCTGGGATAGATCACATAATATTGCATGTCAGATCATTTCACAGTCAATATAACTAAAGTTTATCCTGTTCGGCGTCTTTGAACCCGCTGTGGACTTCTTTTAATTCTTCGCAAGCCTGTGTACAAATCTTTTCTAACCGGATAACCAGGTCGGGTATTTCATCTGTCTTTTGTTTTGTTCCTGCATATTCCTGGATCTTTTTAGCAATATTTTCGGAATCTGTACCAATACCCATAATCGAAAATGAGGGTATTAATTTATGCACGGCTTTGTACAAGGAATCCCAATCCTTATCCTGTAAACTTTGGTTGATTGCACTTAT
>JAMDDG010000471.1 GCA_023488865.1 Bacteroidota bacterium
TCTCTCAAATTCTTGAACTATTAAAGATCTCAGCACCAATAAAATATAGCATAATTGAACGTGAAAGAATGCCCGATAACTCTTATACAAAACGAAAAATTTTTATTACCAAAAGAAATTAACATTGCCTATGGAAAAAAAATGAAGTAACCCAAACTATGAAAATCAAAGGGATGTTGTAGCATCCCCTTGAAAATCATAATCCTTTTCTAAGCATAGAAAAGTCTCAGCTTAATTTAGTGTAAATCAAACAATACAAATTTATGAAACTAAAACGATTCACCAATTGGCCTTTGAAAAAAATTTGGGTCAGTAAAACATTTTTGGTTATGAGGATGGTATTATTTATCATGATTTTAAGTGTAGCCCAGCTATTTGCTGTAGATACTTATTCGCAAAATGCCAGAATTAGCCTCAATATTTCCAATCAATCCGTAAAAACAGTTTTGAATGACATACAAAGTCAGTCAGAATTTTCATTTATGTTTAACAGTAAGATTGTGGATGTTGAACGAAAAGTTGACATTAAGGCTGACAATGAAATGATTAGTCAAATACTTAATAAGCTTTTTGACAATACTGATATTGCTTATACAGTGGTTGACAGACAGATTGTTCTTTTTTCGAATAAAGTTTTAGCAGAACAACAATCCACAAAAAAAATCAATGGTAAAGTTACTGACGAGTCAGGTATGCCCATTCCCGGGATATCGGTCGTAGTGAAAGGTACCCAAATAGGGGTAACTACTGACATAGACGGTAATTTCTCGCTTTCAATTCCTGAAGATGCCAAAATAGTTGTTTTCTCTTTTGTAGGGATGAAGTCACAGGAAATACCTGTAACGAATAAAACTACAATAAATGTAGTAATGCAGGAAGAAAGTATTGGACTTGAAGAAGTAGTAGCAGTCGGATATGGTACTCAAAAGAAGGCTTCTGTTACCGGTGCGGTTTCTGCCATTAAAGGTTCAGACATTGTTACAACAAAGAATGAAAATGCACAGAACTTGCTTACCGGTAAAATTTCAGGTGTGCGCGTGACACAAAAAACAGCTGAACCAGGTTCATTTAACAACAATTTCGATATCCGTGCAATGGGTTCACCTTTAATAGTCATTGACGGTATTCCGCGAACAATGGACGATTTTCAACGTTTGGATCCCAATGACATCGACAACTTATCTGTATTGAAAGATGCTTCTGCCGCGATCTATGGGGTGCGTGCAGCGAATGGGGTTGTTTTGGTTACGACAAAAAAGGGTACCAAAAATAAAATAGAATTAAACTATTCAGGTTCTTTCACCTGGCAGATTCCTTCCGGTTTGCCTTCTACTGTTGATGCAATCCAGTATATGACACTGCGTAACGAGCGTGCCATGCATAATATTAACGGAGGTTCACCGACCTTCAACGACCAGCAAATGGATGATTACAGAACCGGCGTAAAAAAGAGTACCGACTGGTATCCATTGGTATTCAGTAATTTTGCTCCCCAAACAATCCACAACCTGAATGTAACCGGAGGAAATGATAAAACGACTTATTATGTTGGACTCGGTTACCAGTACCAGGATGGTTTTTTTAAATCCAGTGATTTGAACTATAGTAAATACAACATCCGTTCGAACATTTCCACGAAGATTACAAACCGTCTTACTTTCGATATGAACATAAACATGGTGATGGATGAACAAGATCGTCCGTACGTAGATTCCTGGTGGATTATCCGCGGCTTCTGGAGACAAGGGCCTCAAATCCCTGCTTATGCCAACAATGATCCTACCAAACCTTACCATGGTTTGATCGAAGGTGATAACCCTATCTCATTCATGAATAAAGATATCACCGGATACAGAAAATACAACAAAAAATGGATTCAACCCGCAGCCAGTCTGAAATATGAAATTCCCGGGGTGAAAGGGTTGTATGTGAAAAGTTTGTTCAGCTACGACTATTACGTGTCAAGCGCAAATCTTTTCCAAAAGGAGTACAATCAGTACAGGTATGATGTGGCTTCAGATACCTATTCAACTTACACCCGCCAATCACCAAACAGGATCAATAGAGAATCATATTTCAAAACACAAATTTTGTCCCAAACTTCTTTGAATTACGGCAGGACATTTAACAAACACAAAGTGGACGCTATTGTTCTTTGGGAAGCACAAAAAAGGAAGAGTGATAGCTTTTCTGCCCAGAGAGATCTAATACTTCCGTTACCTTACCTGTTTGCAGGTGTGGCTGAAGGACAACTGGCTAGAATGAACTCAAATGCTGATGCTCTTTATGAAAATTCAAATCTCGCGTTGGCAGGTAGGTTTAATTATGCATTCGACAATAAATATTTGGCAGAAGTCTTGTTCCGTTATGACGGATCGTCAAAATTTGCCCAAAGCTATCAGTGGGGCCTTTTCCCTGCAATTTCTTTGGGATGGCGTGTCTCTGATGAGAACTTTTTCAAAAATTTCTCCCAGTTATCATTCATTAACCAACTGAAAATTCGTGCATCCTACGGTAAAACGGGAGATGATGGTGCATCAAGTTATCAATTTGTTTCAGGTTATAATTACCCTTCAGGTACAAGCAATAGAAACTTCACAGGTGGTTATGTATTTAACGGAAGTTTCAATGCAAGTGCTGATAACAAAGGCATTCCCAACCCATATATCACCTGGTATACGGCCAAGACTTTTGACATGGGTGTTGACCTCGAAGCCTGGAATGGACTTCTGGGTGTTACTGCCGACTATTTTAGCCGACACCGCGAAGGGCTGTTGGCTACAAGAAGCGGAGGCATACCCACAGTAGTAGGCGCCGGTCTCCCGCAGGAAAACCTGAACAGCGACCGTACCTATGGTTTTGATTTGGAACTTTCCCACAGAAACCATATCGGAGAATTCAACTACAACCTGAAAGGGCTATTTTCTTTGGCCCGTGTGAAACGCCTGTACGTAGAGCGTGATGCAATCGGTAGTTCCTGGAGTAATTGGAAAAATAACCAAAATAATCGACTGCAGGGTGTTCAAACAGGACTTCAGGGTGATGGCCAATTCCAATCTTGGAATGAGATCT
>JAMDDG010000124.1 GCA_023488865.1 Bacteroidota bacterium
TTGCCCCCGATCAATTGAATACTGTCGTTCCAGAAATTCTCATCGCTTGAGAGAATATTTTCAACTGACGGTTCTGTAACGACCCAGGAATGACCGGCAATTTCAGCTGCTAACTGACCGGCGCTCCAGCCTGAGTATCCTAAAAAGAAACGGATATCTTCCTCTTCAACCAAACCTGCGCTAATCAGCGAAGTCAAGTGGCCAAAATCACCACTCCAATAAAGATTCCCGGTAATAAGCAGGCTGTCCGGAATTTTTTCGCCCAATGTATGAAGGAAAAAAAGCTTGTCGTTGCTGACCGGGCCGCCTAAGAATGCATTGGATTCAAAATCGGGGAACCCTTTGAAAAGCTCCTTAACCCTCAAATTTGTTGGCTTATTGAGGATAAATCCCACATCGCCTTCCTCGTTGCACTGGACCAAAAGAACGGTAGAACGACTAAAATAATCGCCCTGAAGAAATGGTTCCGCGATAAGTACCCTTCCTTCCCGTGGCACTAATTTGTTCTCAATTTTAAATATATCCAAGTCAAATAGCATAAGCTAAAGCGACAAATATTATTTTTCAATGATAAGAAAAATATCTTCATCTTTCTTTTTCATCAGAAATTCTTCCCTGGCAAATTTCTCAAGATTTTTGGAATTGGCCTTCATCTCCCGAAGCCGGATACTGTCGTTTCGGATTTTTTCGAGAAAATAGGCCTTTTCGACCCTGTATTCCTTTAATTTATTGACATTTTTTCGGAGAAAAAAAATGTTGTTGTCATCAATAAATATCATCCATACACTGAATACCAGGAAAGCAACCAAATATTTGTTTGCGATGGTTGTAAAAAGCTTTTTTGAAATCAGAGGCTTCATCCTGGCAGGCAGATTTTCTACACAAAGTTAGAAAATCTGCTTGTCAAAAAAAATAGTCTGACCGGAAGATTATTTATCCGGTAAGAAATTGGGATAACTAAAATCCCTGGCAGGCACAAAAGTCTCCTTGATCGTACGGATAGAGGTCCAGCGAAGCATATTAAAAACTGAGCCCGCCTTGTCGTTTGTTCCCGATCCCCGCGCCCCGCCGAAAGGTTGCTGACCAACTACCGCCCCGGTGGGTTTGTCATTGATGTAGAAATTTCCGGCAGCATTCGTTAATCTTTTGGTAATATGATCAATAGAGTACCTGTTTTGGGAAAATAGGGCGCCTGTCAAAGCATATGGAGAGGTTTCATCCAACAGGGTCAAAGTTTGGTCGAGTTGATTATCTTCGTAAACAAAGATGGTAACTACCGGGCCAAAAAGTTCTTCCTGCATGGTGATATAATGCGGGTCTTTCGTCAAAATAACGGTGGGTTCGATAAAATATCCGACAGATTTGTCACAATTTCCCCCGTAGATTACCTCTGCTTCATCGTCTTTCCTTGCCCGGTCAACAAAACCTTTGAGCTTGTCGAAAGAGGCCTCATCAATAACAGCATTGATAAAATTGGTAAAGTCTTCGGGGGGGCCCATCTTCATTCTTCGCAACTGCGCCTCACATTTCGGCCAGGTTTCATTCCAGATGGATTTTGGAATGTATGCCCGGGACGCAGCCGAACATTTCTGTCCCTGGTACTCGAAAGAACCCCGGACTATCGCGGTAGCAAGGGCATCAGTGTCGGCAGACGGATCTGCGAAAATAAAGTCTTTTCCGCCTGTTTCCCCTACGATCCGCGGATAAGATTTGTACCTGGAGATATTTGTCCCGATGGTTTTCCAGATATCCTGGAATACACCGGTAGATCCGGTAAAATGGATACCTGCAAAATCGGGATGGTTAAAAATAACCTCCCCGGCAACTGGTCCTGATACAAAGACCAGGTTGATAACCCCGGCTGGCAATCCTGCTTCGATCAGCACTTCCATGATCACACTGGCTGAGTACACGGCTGTCTTGGACGGCTTCCAGACGGTGACATTGCCCATGATGGCCGGGGCCACCGGCAGGTTTCCTGCAATAGAGGTAAAATTGAAAGGCGTCAATGCAAATACAAAACCTTCCAAAGGCCTGAATTCATTGTAATTCCACATGCCAGGAGTTGATTCTGGCTGCATGGCATAGATTTCGGTCATGCATTTAACCCCAAAACGATAAAAATCGGCCAACTCGCAAGCAGCATCAATTTCGGCCTGGTAGGCATTCTTTGACTGGCCAAGCATCGTGGCGGCATTTATCTTTGCCCTGTACGGACCGGATATTAAATCGGCTGCTTTTAGAAAGATGGCGGCCCGGTGTTGCCAGGGTGTATTGGCCCAGGCTGCCTTGGCCTTTAATGCAGCTTCAATAGCTTGCACAACGTGGGTTTTGTCGCCCTGGTGGTAGCATCCCAGATTATGCGCTAAATCGTGAGGGGGGTGCATTTCTACTTTTTTGCCAGTTCGAACTTCTTTACCGTCGATAATCATGGGCAGATCGACATGAATGGTACGAAGTTCCTGAATGGTTTTTTGTAAATCAATACGCTCCGCTGAACCAGGCGCGTAACTTTTTACCGGCTCATTTTTTGGAATCGGTACATTGTAGAATCCTGTTGACATATTGATGTTTTTTTGTATTATTGCAATAGTTTGAACTGACCAACTGAACAATTGATCGTACAAATCTATGGGAACTCTGTCTCATAATTGCTAATAAATGTCACCTTTATAAATTTGAGATAGAAATAGTATTTATATATGTATCATCAAGTAGAGATTTGGATCTAAATGCCAAAGAAATTTGAAAGCGGTTTGAAGGGTAAATACCCCCATTTATCTAAGCAGGAGTTGGGACTCATTCGACTGTTTTTCTATGTTAATCTCTCCCTTTTAATAGGGGCCCTCTTCGTAGTTTTATTCGATTTGTTCAATTTCTTCAGCACAAATTATTTTCCCCATGCCCTTTCATTTTTGGGAATATTCATACCGGTTTTTTTCTTTCTGCGGGAGGGGAAAAAAAATGCGGCGTTGAACATGCTCCTTTTTATTCCGGTTCCGGTTTACATGCTGATGATTTCTGCCCGTTTTGCTGTTTTCCCTCCGGAATCTTCTTTTATTTA
>JAMDDG010000319.1 GCA_023488865.1 Bacteroidota bacterium
TTTTTCAAAAATTCAAGGGTGTTGATGGTGTAGGAAGGTCGGGGCAGGTTATTCTCACAATCGCTGACTTTCACCTTCGAAACTTTCGATAAAGCCAGTTCGACCATTTTCAGCCGATCCTCAAAGGACCAGAGATCGGTCTCGATTTTGTGCGGATTATGAGGCGAAACCACCAGCCAGACCTCATCAAACCCATCTGCCAAAGCAGCTTCCGCTACCGCAAGATGGCCGTTGTGGATGGGGTTAAAGGAGCCGGAGTAGATGGCGATTTTCATTAATTTGATAATTTGATAATTTGAAAATGTGGAAATGTGCTGATGAGTTGATGTGATGATGTGTTGATGAAAAAATCATGTATTGATAATCTTATGTCTTATATCTTATATCTTATATCTTATAACTATTTTTCCTGTTTTTTCAGCAGGAACTCTTTCACCCGTTCTTCGGCATCCTGCAAGGCATGCTCCAGGGTGTCGTTGACGATGACAACATCAAAAAGAGGGGCGTAGGTCATTTCGCGTGCTGCTTTTTCGACTCGCTTTCGGATTACCTCCTGGTTTTCGGTGGAGCGGGCGATCAGCCTTTTTTCGAGTTCTGGGATAGAAGGTGGCTGGATAAAGAATGCCAAAGCACGTTCGCCGTAATGTTTTTTTATGTTGCTGCCGCCAACCACATCCACGTCGAACAGGATATTCTTGCCACTTTTCAGGATCTTTTCGACCTCACATTTCAGGGAACCATAAAAATTATCGGGATAAACTTCCTGCCACTCTAAGAATTCAAGGTTGTTAATCTTGGCTTTGAATTCTTCGACCGTCAGAAAAAAATAATCCAACCCGTCGACTTCATTTCCCCTCGGCTTTCGGCTGGTTGCCGAGACTGAAAACGCGAAGTCTGGATGCTTCGAAAGCAGGTGCCTGACGATGGTTGTTTTGCCTGCACCCGAAGGAGCGGAAAAGATGATGATTTTGCCTTCCTTCATCCGGTATATTGTTGTTTATAAAACGTTGAGTAGTTGTTCTTTTATCTTCTCGAGCGAATCTTTCATCCGGATTACCAGTTTCTGCATTTCGGTATGATTGGCTTTCGACCCGAGGGTGTTTACTTCGCGGCCAATCTCCTGGGCAATGAAACCGAGTTTTTTGCCCACAGGCTCGTCAAGTTCAAGCGTCTCGAGAAAGTAGTTGCAGTGGTTCAGTAATCTGACTTTTTCTTCGTTGACATCCATTTTTTCCAGGTAGAAAATCATCTCCTGCTCCAGTCTGTTTTCATTGACCTGCTCGATGGAAATATCTTTGAGCCCTTCGTATATTTTCTCTTTGATGCGGGTCACCCGTTCTTCTTCGTATTGATCGACCTCTGTCAGCAGGGAAGTTATTGATTGAATGTTTGAAACTAAGTCCTGTTTTAAAATGGCCCCCTCTTGTATCCGAAACTGATCCAGCGCTTCGATAGCTTCGGCTATCTTTACCAAAATGGATTTCCAATCCTGATCATCGAGCTCTTCCCGATCATTTTTAACGACTTCAGGTAAAGAAAGTATGGCTTGCAACACACTGTTTTCCAGTGGGATATTAAGATCGGTAGTGATCTCCTCCAGTTGCTTGTAATAGCCTTTAACAATTCCGGCGTTAATTTTTGTAGCCGATTCATCGCCCAAAGATTCGGTATAGAGGATGAAATCCACTTTACCGCGTACCAGTTTGTCAGAAAGCTCCCGCCGTATCTCCAGGTCTTTCTCCCGGAAAAGAAGAGAGATGCGGGTGTTTACGTCTAATTGTTTGCTGTTTAGGGATTTAATCTCGATCGTTATTTTTTTGTGCGAGAATTCACATTCGGCTTTGCCGTAACCGGTCATCGATTTTAACATATTCTTCTGCTTTTGCGCAAAGGTAAGCAAAAGTGAGAGAAACGAGAAACGAGAAACGGGAAGAGAGAAGAGAGAAACGAGAAACGGGAAACGGAGAGAGGATGACTTGGGGACAGGGAGAGTGGGAGAGCGCTAATCCGAAATTTTGTCCTTCTTATTCGTGTAATTTGAGTAATTCGTGGTTGACAGAATCGAAAATCTAAAATTTTGTTAAAGTGTTGTCTGTCATTGTTTTGGTCTTTAATAATTTGTTATACTCTTTATAATTTCTAAGATATCTTAGGTTGAATACCTTTTTCATCGAAAGTAATCGGGATCAAATAATTAACGGAGACATTTTTCCCATTTAATACCCCAGGAAACCATTCATCGGGAATTAGTTTGACAACCCTCAAAGCTTCCCGGTTGCAGCCAAGGCCAATTCCCTTCAGGATATGGTAGTTGGCAGTTTTTCCGATGCTGTCGATTGTAAATTCCACATAAACTGTTCCTGTGATTTTCTCTCCGGATTTATGTAACGGTGGAACAATTTCGTTGGCAATGTACTCTTTTAGCCTGCTGGATCCTCCTAAAAATAAAGGAGGCCTGTCTAAAACAGCGAAAATTGAATCTGACCCGGAAATTATTCTGAAAGGATGGTGTTCATATTGCGTCCTGTAATAGAGGATAGCTTTTTTTGTAAAATCGATCTTCTGTTCCAATTTTTCGTCATTATCATAATATTCCCAGATGCCCGCACGGTTATTTTGCTCATAGTAACCTTTGAAACGCAGTTTCCCTTTCAAATTGTATTGTGTCCACAGACTGTCTTTCAACCCCATTTTATAATAACCTTGCAAAAGGAGTTTCCCGTTTGATTCCAGGTTGTAGCTCCCCTGCCTGATTGAAGTGTCAGATTTCAAAACATAGAAAGTTTCTTTGTATTGGGGAAAAACATGTGTTTTCGTTATTTTTTTTGTCTCTTTTCCGTTAAGGATGAAGGGGAATAGCAACAGCAGAAGGAAAATAATTCTTGCCATATTTCTTATTTTCGATATTGTCATTCATTTGTGTTTCAGGAGATTTACCATGCTTACTTTCCACCAAATCGTTTGGGTTTGACTTTTGCATTGATCAGCGGGGTGAGCGCGTTCATGATCAGAATAGCAAAGGAAATTCCCTCGGGATAGGTTCCGAAGTTTCTGATACACATG
>JAMDDG010000468.1 GCA_023488865.1 Bacteroidota bacterium
TAAGTTGTTCCGTCTTGATGAAAGTTATTCAAATAAAGGTACCCAAAATGAAATGGGTACGGGTCTTGGGCTGATCCTGTGCAAAGAATTTATCGAAAGGCATGGAGGCAAAATTTGGGTTGAAAGCGAAGTTGGTAAAGGGAGTAAGTTTTCTTTTATGATACCTAAAAATAGACTGACTAAGCAGGACAGTATTTGATCTTCAAGACTTCTTCTACCTGAAAGTAAGGTAAACCCCAGGCGTCGGCAACCCCTTTGTAAACCACTTTACCATTGACGACATTGAGGCCTTTGCGCAGGGCTTTGTCATCGGCGCAGGCCTTTTTCCATCCTTTGGCAGCCAGGCTTACGGCAAAAGGAAGGGTGGCATTGGTCAATGCTATCGTGGAGGTACGCGGTACAGCTCCCGGCATATTGGCAACGGTATAATGGATCACTTCATCTACAACATAAGTCGGGTGGTCGTGGGTAGAAGGCACCGTAGTTTCGATGCAACCACCCTGATCGACTGCCACGTCCACCAACACGGTACCGGGATTCATCGTTTTCAGCATGTCTCTGGTTACAATGTAAGGGGCTTTGGTGCCCGGAATCAGGACCGCTCCGATAATCAGGTCACTAACCTTTACCTGAGAACGGACATTATAGTCGTTCGACATCTGGGTTTTGACATTGGCGGGCATAATGTCGTCCAAGTAACGCAAGCGCTTCAGGTTGATGTCCATGATGGTCACGTCGGCGCCCAAACCGGCAGCCATCTTGGCGGCTTCTGTCCCAACGATACCGCCGCCCAGGATCAATACCTTAGCAGGAAGCACTCCCGGGACACCGCCCAGCAACATGCCACGGCCGCCAAAAGTTTTCTCCAGGTATTTAGCGCCTTCGTGTATCGACATCCGTCCGGCGACTTCTGACATTGGAATCAGCAAAGTAAAAGAACGATCGTCCATTTCGACTGTTTCGTAGGCTAAACAAACGGCTTTTCGGCTGATCATGGCCCGTGTCAAAGGTTCTGACGAAGCAAAGTGGAAATAAGTGTAGACTAATTGTCCTTCTTTGATCAAAGGATATTCCGATTCGATCGGTTCTTTTACTTTGATGATCATATCCGCAATGGCATAGACCTCTTCAATCGTTGGCAGAATTTTTCCTCCTGCCAAAACATATTCCGCATCGGCAAATCCGCTGCCGTTTCCGGCTAATGCCTGAATATAGACCGTATTTCCCCTTTTAACAAGCTCAGCTACGCCCGCGGGGGTAAGTGCAACACGGTTTTCGTTATTTTTAATTTCTTTGGGTAATCCTATTATCATGGTAAACTAAATTTATTTGAGTCCAAAATTAGTCAAATAAACAGCTGGCTTATTATGACTAAAGCCCATATTTTCAGGAATATCTGTAAAATTACATTTGTGAAGGTCCTGATAAGATTTGCTTTATAATCATAAAATATTCGACTGATTTCTTAACAAAAAGAAAGCATTGGAAGGGAAATATAAAATAATTATAATTGTATCTTTGGCCCGGACTATAATAAAATTGAATGCCTGCAATATCATACAGAGGACGGGAGTTGCCCGAATCGGCCATCAGAAAGCTGGTACCGTATGCCGAAAAAGCCAAATCTCTTGGAAGGAAGGTGTATCACCTGAACATCGGTCAGCCCGATATCAAAACCCCTCAACATGCGATTGAACGTATCCGTAATTTTAATTTTGACCTGATTCCTTATGGCCATTCTTTTGGGAATGATACCTACCGGAAGAAGCTGGCCCAATATTACCGCGACCGGAACCTGGAGGTAGATGAATCCGAGATACTGATTACTACCGGTGGTTCAGAAGCCATCTCATTTGCCTTTATGGTTTGTTTCAATCCGGGTGATGAAGTAATTATCCCGGAACCTTTTTATGCCAATTATCATTCTTTCGCGGTAGCCAATGATGTAGTAATCAAACCTATCACTTCAACGATCGAGACTGGCTTTCAGCTTCCTTCGATCGCAGAATTTGAGAAGGTGATTACCCCAAAGACCAAAGGGATCTTTATCTGCAATCCCAACAATCCTACCGGATATGTCTATTCCCGGGAAGAGCTGATGCAGCTTCAGGAACTGGTATTGAAATATGATCTTTTCCTGCTTGCGGATGAGGTTTACAGCGAATTCGTTTACGATGGAAAATCGCACCATTCAGTTTTGGAATTGGGGCGCATCAACGAAAATGTGGTCATGGTCGATTCTGTTTCCAAGCGTTTTAGCGCTTGCGGTATTCGCATCGGATCCTTGGTTTCCAAAAACAAGCTGGTCATAAAAACCATATCAAAACTTGCAATGGCGCGCCTTTGCCCACCCATGTTAGGCCAGGTAGTAGCCGAAGCAGCCGTTGACTCGCCACCCGAATATATGGAAGGTGTTTATCAGGAGTATCTTCAGCGGAGGGATTATTTTATCAATGCCCTGAACGGGATTGAGGGGGTTTATTCACCTATGCCGATGGGTGCCTTTTATTCGATGGTGCGGTTGCCGATTGACGACAGCGACCGGTTTTGTCAATGGATGTTGGAAGAGTTTGAATATGAGGGCGCTACCGTGATGATGGCGCCGGCATCCGGATTTTATTTTTCGGAGGGTGCAGGTAAAAATGAAGTTAGAGTGGCCTATGTCCTCAACCGCGATGACCTTCAATCCTCTATTGCTTGTTTGAAAGAGGCTTTAAAGGTCTATCCCGGCAGGCGGTGAAAAGCTTTAGACTTTAGCTATTGGCTATCAGTCTCTGCTAATAGCCAAATAGTTAGTAATCATGTTTCTGGCCCATTGTAACTACTGATGATTATTTTGTAAATTTGTAAAAAAGGGCAGTATGAAATTGAGGGTTTATATTGATACATCAGTAGTTGGAGGATACTTTGATGATGAATTTGAAGACGTTACCCAACTTGATGTTCTTGTAAGTTGGAACTTTAAGCACATTGTAAATTATGACAAGATTAAACTCTTTAACTCAATCAATTTACGATTAGGTTATCCAATGATTGAAATTCGTTCACCCAAAGAATTTGTG
>JAMDDG010000076.1 GCA_023488865.1 Bacteroidota bacterium
TAAACTCTTTAACTCAATCAATTTACGATTAGGTTATCCAATGATTGAAATTCGTTCACCCAAAGAATTTGTGAGATATGAAAACAATGACTGAAAAGAAATTTGATACTGTTAACTTCTTTCGAGCGATTAAAGAAAAATTAGCAGCAAGAATGGCTGACATGACCATTGAGGAGCAGCGCGAATTTTTGAAACAAGTCAGAGAAGGCAAGATTAAAATTGCTTGAGCATTAACACGTGTGCTACATCAGCTACCCGGCAAGTGCGGCAGCAGTGGTTTTCGGTGTCTATCTTTCCGCTCGGGCAGCTTTTCGGCTTGACAGGAATCGAAGATCGGCGATAGCCAAATCGCCCACAATCCGCCCCTGCGTGTGGCAGCAGAACGTTAAGAAAATACTTCACCGGCGAGAAAACGCTGATAAATTAGATAATTATGAGACAAAATTTAATTAAGAAACCTTGTCCGACTTGCAGGACTTCCATTGGGATTGGATTATTTTCTAATAGAGAAGAGATTGTTCGTTGCCCAAAGTGTAAGGAATTACTAATTGATAATCCCAAAAGAAATCAAATCGGAGGTGCAATTAGTTTATTAGGATTACTCATTGGGCTTGGATTTCATTATTGGCTTGCGATTGGTCTAAACTGGGTCTTTTTGATTTTGATTGTTTCATTGATAACTTCAATTCTGATCAGCAATTTTGTTGTGGTAAAGAAAGATTTGGTAATAAGAAATAAACAAACCAATGAAATTTCTTACTGCGACAGGACTGATTGGAATGAAATATTGGTGAATTCATCGGGGAAGGAAAATATCTTTGAAATAATTGAGGAATTAAAATAAAACACTACGATTACTTGATTCAATCCACGCAGCAAAAAAATCACCTACAAAATAAATTGTAAGTGATTGATTTACTGGTTGACCCGCCAAGGCTCGAACTTGGACTCTTCTGAACCAAAATCAGACGTGTTGCCAATTACACCACGGGTCAATCAAAGATGTCTTATCATTTAAGACGGCGCAAAAATACGAAGTTTTTTTTTTCTGCCAATATGTAAATTGAAAAAGAACATTTAATCTTCGATAAATTCATGTGAATATAAATTGTTTTTTAATCGCCACATGGAACCCTCAGGGATATTCATCTTCTTTGGCGAGCCTTTGCTCATGAGGGTTTCATTTGAAGAACTGTGAAATGGCAAAAATTCAATTGAACAGATTTTGTAAATATTATATATTCAGTGATATAGATTAGCTTCACGGTAGTGGGGCAAAAGAATTTAATTCAATCAGGCAGATCAAATTAAAACCTTTTCTGCTGTGGACAAAGATTTTATATCTTCGCAGAGATTTTTTGTTTGTTTGATACAAGTTCTTCCCGGGAAATATTAGGACCCGGTTGGATTTTTGATAGCTGGTTTCGCACCTTTAGTGACAGATTAAAATAATGCAGATGAGAACATTCAAGTTTTACAACACGGTTGTCGGATGGGGTATTTTTGTGGTTGCGGCAATTGTCTATCTGATGACAATCGAGCCAACTGCAAGTTTTTGGGACTGCAGTGAGTTCATCACCACCGCTTACAGGCTGGAGGTAGGACACCCGCCGGGCGCACCGTTGTTTATGATTCTTGGACGCCTGTTTACCATGCTTGCACCTTCTACTTCATCGATCCCGGTGATGGTCAACATCATGTCGGCTTTGGCCAGCGCATTTACCATCCTGTTCCTTTTTTGGAGCATTACCCACCTGGCAAGAAAAATCATAGGCTCCGGAGAGAATGAGACGCTTTCGGAAATGATCGCCATTCTTGGCGCCGGGGCAGTTGGCGCCCTGGCCTACACTTTTTCAGATACTTTCTGGTTTTCGGCTGTCGAAGGGGAAGTATACGGAACCTCTTCGCTCTTTACGGCATTGGTTTTTTGGGCCATTTTGAAATGGGAGAATGAGGCCGATGAACCGAACGCCAATCGCTGGCTCGTCCTGATCAGTTATTTGATAGGTCTTTCCATAGGGGTTCACTTGCTAAACCTGTTGGCTATACCGGCCATTGTCTTTGTCTATTATTTTAGAAAATACGAAATATCCAGAAACGGGATTTTGGTGGCCTCCGGACTCTCCTTGGTTATTCTGGCCATGATGATCTGGGTGGTCATTCCCGGATTGGTTGTCGCTGCGTCGTGGTTTGAGCTCTTGTTTGTCAATGGACTTGGAATGCCGTACAACAGCGGGGTAGTAATTTATGCCATCGCGTTGACCGGCGCTGTTAGTTATGGGATTATCTATACACACCGTCATAAGAAGATCATTGCCAATACTGTTCTTCTGTGCCTTTCCGTCATCGTCATAGGCTATTCATCCTATGCCATGACCGTTATTCGTTCAACGGCCAATCCGCCGATGGACCAGAACAATCCCGACAATGTTTTCTCGCTGCTCTCTTACCTGAACCGTGATCAGTATGGCAGTCGTCCGTTGGGTTATGGTCAGTACTACAATGCCCCGCTCGACAGCAAAGAGCCTTATTTGCAGGGAAGTCCGACCTATATCAAAAAAAATGGCCATTATGAGATAGCCGAATACAAACAGATACCGAATTATGACGATCGGTTTTGCACCCTGTTCCCCCGTATGTACAGCTCGGACCCGGAACATGTGCAGGAGTATAAAAACTGGGCGGGTATAAAAGGGACCCCAATTCAGACTACCAACCGGCAAGGTGAGCCTGAAACCTTGATGAAGCCTACTTTTGGCGAGAACCTTCAGTTTTTCTTCACCTACCAGATCGGGTACATGTACCTGAGGTACTTTATGTGGAACTTCTCGGGCCGCCAGAACGATATTCAGGGGCAGGGCGGTATTCTTAACGGCAACTGGATTACCGGTTTTAATTTTCTGGATTCCATACGCCTGGGGGACCAGGACCATCTTCCGCCAACCCTCGCGGAGAACCGGGCAAAAAATGCTTATTACTTACTTCCCTTCATCCTGGGATTAATGGGGATGTTTTTCCAGTACCAGTCGGGGAAAAAGGGGAAACAGGATTTCAC
>JAMDDG010000420.1 GCA_023488865.1 Bacteroidota bacterium
CCTTCCGATATATCAGCAAGAATGAGCAATAAGGCAGTTCCTAAAATCTTACAAAAAGATAAAGCTTCAAGGAATGTTCTTTTCAATTTTTTATCCACAGAAATGTATGTTGTATGTTCTTTATAATAAAACGCAAATTCTCAATACAACCCTTCTGCCAGTATTTTCCAAACCTGCGCTATCATCCTTATTCTAATTTTAACTTAAATATTGCCCTTTAATTGCACAAGGCCAATTCATTTTTTGATATAACAATCCAATGATGTCTTTTGTTACAAACTTCTTTTATTTTGATTCAATTCAATTTATCAATCGTTCGGTAAATTTTTTACTTATGATCCTTTAAATATTGTAATAGATTGAAATACATAGAAATATGGAGATAATTTGAAATAAAAACATTTTTGCAATTCACTAATATTTAGTGGTTAATAAAAAATGCCGAAGTATTAATTAATAGAATGGCTGATTAAATGTTTTTTGATGACTTGTTTAGGAGTTTGGTTTCACACTCGAAATATATATAAAATTTTATTCAATTGTTAACAACCTGTTCAAAACCTGTTCAAATCTAATCAAAAATCCAATAAAACCAGTGATTAGTTAAAAAATTTCGGCGACACAATTCATCTTTCAATGTACTTCCGGCGGCTGAAACTGGCTCAAAGTCAGCAATCCTGATACCAATTCTGAAATTAAACCGATTTCGCTTATATTTGGATAAAAAACTTGAAGATCAACAAAACCATATTAGGCATCGATCCCGGAACGAATATCATGGGCTACGGCGTTATTCGGGTGGACGATGGGAAAGTGAATATCCTCGCGCTTGGTGTGGTGAAAACCCAGGGATTTACAGGACATTACGAGAAGCTCAGCCACATTTTTAACCGAACCTTATACCTTGTCGATGAATATAAGCCCGACGAAACGGCCCTGGAAGCCCCGTTCTTTGGAAAAAACATACAATCAATGCTGAAACTTGGCCGTGCCCAGGGGGTGGCCATGGCCGCTTCGCTCTACCGCGGGGTTCCCATCTTCGAATATGCCCCTTTGCGTATCAAACAGGCCATCACCGGCAACGGAGCCTCCTCCAAAGAGCAGGTCGCTTATTTTCTCAAACAAATGTTCGGCATGACCATTATGCCTACCGATCTGGATGCTACAGACGGACTGGCAGCTGCCGTTTGCCACTATTTACAGATGAAAAATCCGGTCTCCCAAAAGGGGGCCAAAAACTGGGAGGAGTTTGTAAAGAAGAATCCCGGCAGGGTGAAGTGACGACGGGGAAGACGGGGACGACTTGGAAGACGGGGACGATGGGGCGAACTGAACTCCTAAAATTGGGTACCGATGTAAATGCGGAGAGAAAATGAGCAAAAGAGACCGCTCACTGAGCAAAATCGAAAGGATCTCTGTGTAATAATTTATTACATTAATTCTGATCGACGCTTAATTCCAAAATCGGCAATCGAAAATCCAAAATTTTATTCCGGATGAACTGCCTCAGCTATTATCTTCGCGGTAGCGGCAAACTCATCTGACGTGAATTGAAGCTTGGGTTTGGAGAAATCTATATCTCCCTCACTGTTCAGCGGGATGAGATGTATATGGGCATGAGGAACTTCCAGTCCCAAAACGGCAACTCCGACCCGCTTGCACGGGATCACCTTCCCTATCGCCAGCGCCACTTTTCTGGCAAACCTCATCAACCCGGCATAAGACTCTTCATCCAGATCGAAGAGATAATCTACCTCTTTCTTGGGGATAACCAGTACATGACCTTTGGCCAACGGGAATATATCCAAAAATGCCATGTAGTTTTTGTCTTCAGCTACTTTGTAACAAGGAATCTCACCGGCGACGATTTTTGAAAAGATGGATGCCATATCTTACTGTCCCAGCTCAATGTTAATAATTTCAAAAGGGATAACCCCGGATGGAACCTGGATATTCACAATATCCCCGATTTTTTTACCAAGAAGGCCTTTGGCGATGGGTGTACTCACACTGATCTTGGCCATTTTCAGATCAGATTCATGATCAGAAACAATGGTATAGGCCATCACTGCATTGTTTTTCACATTTTTAATGGTCACCTTGTTCATGATCTGAACAACGTTCGTATCGATTTTTGATTGGTCAATGATCCTTGCACTGGCAATCTGATCCTGCAAAACGGCAATCTTGGCCTCAAGCATGCCCTGTGCGTCCTTGGCAGCATCGTACTCGGCATTCTCTGAGATATCCCCCTTCTCTATGGCTTCCCCGATCAGTTTTGATATGGCCGGCCTTTCGATGTTGAGCATCCTGTCAAGATCTGCTTTTAGCTTTTTCAACCCTTCTGCAGAGATGTAAGTTACTTTGGTCATTCTTGTCGCCTTTTCTGATATTATACATAAAAAACAGAAGAACTCCAAACCTCGGAGCTCTTCCACAATTCGATCTATGGCAAATGTAAAAATATTCTTTTTGATTCTGCAAACTTGGGCACAATTTTTTTTTAACTCCGGCATTTTTTTTTTCAACCATCTCTTTCCTGTTTTCGCAGCCTGGCATTTTTCATTGAAACGACTCTTCAGTCATCCTTTTTCTTATTTTTACACCATGATAAAAACTGTGGAAAACCCAAAAATACTGAACACCAGATCTTTTTCGTATTATCTTTTTTTGGTGCTTTTGGTTGCCGTTCTCGCCTGCACCGACAACCAAAACAATTTTGTTCCCTATGCCAAGGTCGACAAATATGTCTCTTTGGTCAACTACAATAACCTGCAGATACCTGGAAACTCCATGACTTTCCCAACTGACGGATATGCCGGGCTCATCATTATCTGTATCAGCGATCAGCAATACCTTGCTTTCGATGCCTGTTGCCCCTACGAAGGGACCAGGTTGAGTATCATTGAAACAAATCCCGGACAAGCAGGAGTCGTCTCAAGCAGCAACCCGGTTGCAACGTGCAAAATATGCGGGTCTCAGTACATCCTATACAATGGAGGTTACCCAATCAAAGGTTATTGTAGTTGACCAAAGAG
>JAMDDG010000172.1 GCA_023488865.1 Bacteroidota bacterium
TATCAGATAAATTATTTTTAAAAGGTAATATTGCCAGGGGATTCCGGTCTCCCAATATTGCTGAGATATCTGCTAATGGTATTCATCCGGGAACACTGATTTACCAGATTGGAAATACAGGTTTCAGGCCGGAATTTAGTCTGCAGGAAGATTTCGGGATTTCGTACAGGTCAGATCATATAAGTGGGAACCTGGATCTTTTTAATAACCAGATTTCGAATTACATCTTTAATGAGAAATTACTAAACCATCTGGGTCAAGATTCAATTATTGTGAGAGGTAATCAGACTTATAAATTTCAACAAACTGAAGCTCAGTTATATGGATGGGAGGCAGGCCTTGATATTCATCCTTTTGACTGGCTTCATTTCGAAAATTCCTTATCTGTTGTCTATGCTTTAAATAAAGGTGGAAATGGGATACAAGTGACCGATAGTTCCAAATATCTGCCATTTATCCCCCCACTTCATACCAATTCAGAATTGCGGGCAAACATAAAAAGTAAGAACAAGTATGTACGTTCATTGTATCTCAAAATTGGGATGGAATATTATGCAAAGCAGGAAAGGATATATGCAGCTGATAATACAGAAAGTCCCACATCTGGTTATATCCTATACAATGCAGGAATAGGAGCGGATATAACCAACGGTCAAGGGAAAGTACTTGTAAACTTAGACATCCTGGGCAATAATATCACCGATGTCGCATATCAGTCCCATTTAAGCAGGCTAAAATATTTTGAAGAATATCCCAATAGTCGGTCTGTTAGAAATGGTATTTACAACATGGGAAGGAACATTAGTTTCAAAGTAACTGTGCCTCTGAATTTCAAATGAAAACTTTACCAATGATTAAGGTTTCATAAAATTCATGATTTATTTTTTCAAGAATGTTTGTATGGGTTTTCAACGTGCTTAACTTTTCTCCTTTTTAGTTGAAAAAAATTCGAGAACCGGTCCGTCTTGTTGATTATATCCCTGGATACCAGCAACAAATCCATCTCTTTCAACTCTTTCCATCTTTGTTCGGACAAATTGAATTCGGCTGATTTTGATATTTCCTGTACGACCTGCTTGTATCTTCTTTTTCCAGTGTTTTTGAATGAAACCAGTGCGTACCATTCAGAAATTGAATTTTCATCAGGTTTCCAGGATAGGATTCTGCTTCCGTCGGACTGTTTTGCCAGCGTAATTTTTCCTGGTAAGGTACTCAATTCCGGTCGGATGGAAATTGGATTAAAATCGAGTGAGTGGATAAATTCTTTTCGGATCAGCTCCTCGTTTTGGGCTGATGTCAATGGTGCGACCACAGGGGTTGAAGCAGCAGAAGGAGTTGCAACAGGAACGTGACGGTTATCATCTATGGCAGCAACGGAATTGAGTTGGTTTCCTCTCAAAGCTTTTACCTGTGTTGCCGACAATTTTTGAATGTTGGAGGCGCTGTAAAAGGCAAATCCCCTGACTTTTTGGTTGGTTCGTAAATAATTGATCTGATCGGTTAACTCGTCCGGTTTAATCCATCCGTTTGTTTTCGAGGTCGATTTGTACAATGCCTGACCGATGTAGAGGGATTTTCCGAAACTATTTTTGCCCCACCAGTGAACCAGGGAGGTAAAGTCGCCAAAATGATTCCCATTTTCCCAATATAACTGCGGAATGACATAGTCAATCCATCCATTTATCAACCATTTACGAACGTCTGCATACAAATCGTCATAAGAGCTGAGGCCCTGCCTTCCGGACGATCCCTCAGGATCGGCGATTTTGTTTCGCCAGATACCGAAAGGGCTAATCCCAAACTTGATCATAGGATTGATGGTTTGCAAAGTATCGTGCAGCGATGAGACAAAGTGGTTGATATTCTCCCGTCTCCAATCTTTTAATCTTTTGGGATAAAACCCGCGCCCGTATTTGGCAAAGCTTTTTTCATCCCCGAATCTTTTCCCCACAACAGGATAAGGATAAAAATAATCGTCCAGAATAATGGCATCCACGTCGTAGTTACGGGCAACTTCAGCGATTACATCAATTACATGGGACCTGACTTCCGGGTAACCGGGATCAAGAAAAAGTTTTTTGTCAAACTCTTTGACAAATTGGGGATGTTTGGCGGCAAAGCTCTTCGGATCAAGCGGATAGTACCCTAAATTTCGTACCCTGAAAGGATTGAACCAGGCATGTAACTCCATCCCTCTCAGGTGACATTGTTCGATTGCCCAGGCAAGGGGATCGTAAAATGGGTTAGGCGCACGACCCTGTTTACCGGTGAGAAAATGGGACCACGGTTCGGTTTTTGATTGGTAAAAGGCGTCTGAAGCAGCCCTTACCTGAAGTATGACCACATTCAGGTTAAATTTTTGAAAGGTATCCAAAAGCTTCAAAAACTCTGTTTTCTGTTCTGCGACAGAGAGGTTTGGTTTGGAAGGCCAATCGATGTTGTTGATGGTTGCAATCCACACTGCCCTGAATTCACTTTTTTTCTCTTCAACCTTTTTTTCTTCAATTGGTGTCTCCCGGGTACTTTTGCGATAATCCAAACTTTTACTGATCGATGGAGAGAACAAAATCAGTAGCAAAAGGGATTTAGTTAGAAAAGGTAGTTTCATCGACAGTGGTTGTCTTGTTTTAAAAAGAATGACCAATCATTTGATTGAATGGTCATTATACTATATTTGGTTTGTTAAATATCAAGGATAGTATTTTACAAAAGCTTCCATTGCTTCGTATTCAGCCATTCCCAGCCGATCGTACAAATTAGCGGTTGAACGGTTTCGTTCTTCTGCCCTCTGCCAAAATTCACGCTCGTCTTCGCCCATAAACATGGCGCCCTCTTTCTGGGATTGGTGGCGGAGGATAGCCTCTCTTTTTCTTGAGAGTTCAATTGGACTGATGGGAACGGCCATTTCGATCTCATCGGCTTCCCATTCTGCCCATGCGCCACGGTAAAGCCATACCCAGCATTCATTCATCCAGGCCTGTTTTTTCAAATGTTCGAGCG
>JAMDDG010000269.1 GCA_023488865.1 Bacteroidota bacterium
TTATAGCCTTTCAGCAAGAGCCGCCCTTAATCTGATCCGGGCAAGAACAGGTGTGGCGATGCCAGCGATTCCTGCCGGATTCACGCAAGTTGATTTCAGGGAAAAAATTCGTAACGAACGAAGGATCGAGCTTGCATTCGAAGGTCACCGGTTTTGGGATGTCCGCCGCTGGATGATTGCAAATCAGACTGAAAATGCCCCTTTAAAGGGGATGAGGATCACAAAGACCGGTACTAACACATTTTCGTATGAAATTGTAAAAATCGAAGACAGGAAATTCACTTCTCCAGCCATGTTTTGGTATCCAGTTCCTTTCAGCGAGTTGGTGAAATATAAAAATTGGACGCAAACAACAGGATGGTAAC
This sequence comes from Bacteroidota bacterium, assembly GCA_023488865.1. Lineage (GTDB taxonomy): Bacteria > Bacteroidota > Bacteroidia > Bacteroidales > Prolixibacteraceae > CAINVV01. Next base: position 366 of record JAMDDG010000269.1, read on the forward strand.
GGTTTAACATCTAATCAATATGAAAACACAATTTTCCAAAAATAACATTAATAGGATGAAGACATATCGTTTCATTTACATTATGGGTATATTTTTCCTTTGCTTTACTACTGTCAGTTGCAAAAAGGAAGAAAATCCAGCACCAATTGTCAAAGGTTATTTAAACGGAACTGAAATCAAGGAAATCATGGTTTCATTGGGAACCACCATAAACTTTAAATACGAAATCCAGGCCGCTTCTAACCTTTCGAAGGTTGAGGTGTTTGTGCGCAAGGGCATTGGACTGGCTACCGATAGTCAGTTATTTCTTCGTAAAGAGGCTGCTACAGGCGATCTCGTTGGAGATTCGTTGACTGTTGAAGGATCACTTATCGCCGATACTGATCTGGCGATTTCCATTAACGCGATTGATTCGGAGGGCAAAATTACCATCCTACAACTCAATGCTCTCCTTGATGTTTCTGAATTTAAGGATCTTGTCATGATGGATGCCATGGCTGATGGAACCTCCAAATCATTTTGCAGCAGTCGATATGGCTTACTTTTATTTGCAGCCAACACGGCAGCTGATCCGGCAGCTATTGATTTTGGCTTTATCTATATGGAAAGTAATCAGGTGGTTAAAGCAAGCCTGGTCTCTTTTAGTGACTTTGGGAAAACAGCAACCTATCCAATTGTTGGAGCAAACAATGTAACCATCTTTAAACGGGCACTAGCTTACACAAATTCAGATGCAGCCAGTCTTCAGCAATCTTTTGACACAGCGACTGATTTTCCTTCAGTGTTAGGAATTGATGCCGGGAAAGCCGCACCTAATCTTAATGATGGGGATGTAATTGCATTTAAAACCCAACAGGGCAAGTTTGGTAATATACTTGTAACGAGTATTGACCGAAAAGGTGAATCCAGTAATAATCAGCAAACGATCAATCTGAAATTGGTGGTGCAAAAGTAAATGTGGATAATAGGCTTCCATTTATTTTTCATGAAGACCTTATTAAACTTTTAACTATTTTAGAAATGAAACGAGCCACGGCAAATCTTCTGACACACAGACGAATGATTATCGGCGAGTTCCATGTGACCATTAAAAAATAAATTATAAACACATGAAAAAGAATATTATTCATCTCCTAAGTTTTTTTGCTATGATCATTCTGTTTCTGACAGGGTGTAAAAATCAGATGGAATCTGTGATCACTATTCAGGCAACTATCAACGGGGAAGTAGTCGATCAGGTCGCCCTTTCATTGAACTCATTAATGGGCTATGAATTTACTGTTCAATCTTCCGGGAAGGTTGGGAGGATGGAGTTGATCAAAAATGTCAATGGGGTTAATACAAACATATCTGTTGTCGGTTTTGCAAACGGCGCGAATGAAAAGGTTGCAGGATCGGTAGAAGTAACCAGTGATATGCAGTTAACATTAGTTGTTTACGATAAAAATAAAATTAGTACAAGCAAGACTATTTTGATTGAAATATTCGTAAAAACGAATGAAGTAACGGATATCACCTTAACTTCTGCCAAAACAGGAGGTGCTGTCGCTGATGCTGGGGGAGTCATTTCCGCTCGGGGAGTATGTTGGAGTACACTACCAAATCCTACAATTGAGACCAGTCCAAAATCGAATGACGGGGTTGGTACAGGTGAATTTATTAGTGAGATGAAAAATTTAAGTCCCGCCACTACTTATTACGTAAGGTCATATGCTATTGGTTCTCAAGGGGTATTATATGGAAATGAACAAATATTTAGTACATTAATACCTCCGGTTCCCACAGTTCCAAATGGCGGATTTGAGGATCCTGTAATTGCAAGTGGGTTTTTGAGGCGACCGACTCCAAATGTTTGGACTTTTGTAGGTACGGGTGCCGGGATACAAAAAAATGGCAGCGCTTTTGGTGCAAAAACTGCCCCTGAGGGTGTTCAGACAGCTTTATTTCAAAACGGTGGCGTAGCGATATTCCAAACGATTGAGTTTACTGAAGGATATTTTGCGCTTAGTTTTATGGCCGCTCAACGAGGAACTCAGGCACAAACTTTCGAGGTTTATTTCGATGATACCCTGATTGGGAAACTTCAACCTGCTTCAGCTGATTTCGAGTATTTTGTCTCAGATACATTTTTTGCTACAGCTGGTCCACATAAGATTACCATTAAAGGAACAAATGGCCATGGCGGTGGCAATGCCGGGTTTATTGATGATGTAAAACTTGAATACAGAAACAAACCATAATTAAAAATAACTGCTTATTAGCTTCAGTTAAGTAATATTTTGTAATCATTTTATATGCAGATAGATGCGTTATTTTGTTGTAATAATAATATTTTCAATACATTACAGTGAATCACTTATTTAAAGCAGATAAGCGGTTAAAAATAAATCTCAATAAAACAGGAGGTTCTAAATTATTATGAAACGAGCATCCCGAAGCTTCGGGGCAAACACGGATGAATATTTCATTTGCGAGTTCTCCCGTAAATTCGCGGGCCATTAAAAAAACAAATTATTAAGGATGAAACGAAGACATTTTCTTAAAACTGCAACTGCATCAACAATTATCGCAGGCACAGGCCTTTGGTCGTATGCAAGTAAAAAACAACCCAGTGCA
>JAMDDG010000289.1 GCA_023488865.1 Bacteroidota bacterium
AAAATGCATGTTTAACGAGGTAATCGCCTCCCAAAACGGTCTGGAGCGCTTCGGCTGTTTTGCGGGTTGATTCGACAAGAGGAGTTCCTCCGATCAGTTCATATTTTTTCCACGATTTCCGGTAACGCGAGCGGCTGATGATAAACGAAAGGAGGTTCCGTCCCAATTTCCCGTAAGGCAGTATATAGGGGTCTTTAAACATCCGCGAAAGAAAAATTCTCAACTCTTCCGGCGATTCAGGTCCTCCCATATTCACCAACATAACTCCCCTCATATCTTTGATTTATGATTTTCGATTAGGACACATTTGCTGAATTATTGACTTTGTGATACTTCGGGTTATCCTTTGTGGACTTTGTGGTTGGGTTTTTATTTTAAACACAAAGGTCTCAAAGTGCTTCACGAAGGGACACAAAAGCCTCACATTTCTCACTGCTTGTATCTCTTCACCATTCTTACACTGTTTTCGAATAAACTCCATCACCGGTTTGCAAGGCCGGATCCAAAGCCATGGCAATGTTGCGCGCGCACAGAAACCCTTTCTCGGAAAGGTGTATCTGCTGATCGTCTAACTGCATCAAACCATCGGCGATAAAATTATCAAATTTTGCGGGATCATAAGCAAGCAGTTTTTTTAGCTCTTCGACAGATAGTCCATATTCGCCTGCCAATTCATCCCACCGAAGCAATCCGTTGCACATGATGCTGTTGATTGCCGCGCGGACGGTCTGCTCCTCTTTGCTTAGCTTGTAACCACGCTCAAGAGCGGTTCCGTTGGCTTCGACCTTTTCCATGTATTTGGTAATATCCTTGTAATTCTGCGCATAAGCCCCGGCAAGCTGGGTAATGGATGAAGCGCCGAATGCATAAACCTGGCCCGTGGTTTCCCGCGTGCAATAACCCTGGAAGTTGCGGTGCAATTGTTTCGTTTTAAAAGCCTTGGTCAGATCGTCATCCGGCAGGGTGAAGTGATCGATCCCGATAGGGCAATAGCCCGCTTCTGTCAACTGGGCAGTAGCCTGAAGGAACATGTTCATCTTATCGCTCGAATCCGGTAATCCGATCGTTTCCAGCTGTTTCTGCGCTGCTTTGACCCACGGCACATGCGCATACGAAAAGGTAACAATCCGGTCGGGCCGGATGGCGATGGCCTGCTCCATCGTGCTCCGGAAACTTTCGAGCGATTGCTTGGGAAGCCCGTAGATGAAGTCGAGGTTGATACCCCTGAACCCTTTGCTTCTCAGGTAATCGACAATATCTTTAACAGGATGGCGCGGAGCTTCGCGGTTTACCACCTTCAAAACATCTTCCCTGAAATCCTGGATACCGAGGCTGATCCTGTTGAAGCCCATATCGGCTAACTGGTCGATGTGTTTGTAATCGAGGTAAGCCGGACTGCATTCCATGGCGATCTCGGCGCTTTCGTTCAGCGTAAAATGCTGGCGGATCCAATCCATGATCTCCCGGATGTAACTCATGGAAATAGAGTTGGGCGTCCCGCCGCCCCAGTGTATCTGTGTCACTTTTCTGGAGCTGTCGAGCAACGAGGCCACCAGTTTAATCTCAGTTTTGAGCGCCTGGATGTATCTTTCAACCACCATCTTGCGTTGGGCTATCACGGTAGAACATCCGCAAAAATGGCAGCGCTGCGGACAAAAGGGAATATGAATGTACAGTGAAATGTTGGCCGGTTTTTGTTGGTTCGACGCGCCCAGTTCACTGAGGTAATCAGAAGTTGTAAAACCCTGATTGAAAAAATTGGCCGGCGGGTAACTGGTGTACCTCGGTCCGGAAATATTGTATTTTAGAAGAAATTCGCTACTGATGTCCATTGTCTTATCCTCTTCTCCAATTGGTTTGTTTGATCCAGTCGACCACTAATTTGGCGTTTTCAAAAGGAATCCCCGGAATAAAGCCGTGTCCCAGGTTGAAGATCCATTTTTGCTCTTTGGAACCGAAATTGATATATTTTTCCAGCGTTTCCAGAATGATTTCCCGGTTTCCAAGCAACAACCGCGGATCAAGGTTTCCCTGAAGTCCAATTTCGGGATGTACGAGCAAACGCGCTTCTTCAATCGGCATTTGCCAGTCTACACTCAGAAAATCTGCATCTTCCGGCTGAATATGTTTGATGCCATATCCAAGTCCCTTCGGCAAAAAGATCACCGGACTACCTTCTTCCCTGGCTGCCACGGCAATCCGGCGAACGTAGGGCATCATCATCTCCTGGTAAAGATCGGAAGGGATCAATCCGGCATGGGTTTCAAAAATCTGGAAAGCCGAGACGCCGTGTCTTACCTGATTTCTGGCATATTCCACAGATAATTCGGTTATGGCAGCCAACAACTTGTGGGCCATTTTTCGGTCTCTATACAGCAACGACACCGCATCGGGGAACGTATGGTTGGAGCTCAGCCCCTGCACCATGTAACAAAGCGTAGTGAACGGCGCCCCGCAAAAACCGATCAGTGGGGTATCAGCCGGCCGGGTACGGATAATCTCGTCGATGGCGTTGTAGATGTAATTCAATTTCGTTGCATCCGGGTTGAGATGAACAGATGGATCCGCCAATTCTTTCAGGGCCACATCGAATTTCGGTCCGGAATCGGTGAAATTCAGCTTCATGCCCAATGCTGCAGGGATGACCAGGATATCAGAAAAAAGGATCGCAGCATCAACACCCAGGTCGTACACCGGCATCAGCGTCACTTCGGCAGCTAATTGGGGCGAATGCATCAGCTCAGAAAAAGTGTGTTTCTCCCTTAATTTAAGGTAATTAGGCAATACTCTGCCTGCCTGGCGCATAAACCACACCGGCGGACGGCTTGTCTTTTTCCCCTTTAATGTATCTAAAAACAAAGAATTACCCATAATTACAATTATTCGCAATATATGCGATTTAAGTATTGATTCAATTCCCTCTTCGTGTACTTCGTGAAATCCTTTGAGTCC
>JAMDDG010000020.1 GCA_023488865.1 Bacteroidota bacterium
ACCTGCTTCCGGGTACGAGTTCAGACAAAACCATCGACGCCCTTTATGCCTTCACCGATTGCGAGGTCTCCGTTTCGCCCAACTCGTGCATCATCGAAGACGACAAACCGCACTTTATGCCGGTCAGCGAAATCCTGGTAAGATCGGTCAACAACACAGTGGAACTGTTAAAACTGGAGCTGGAGATCCACAAAGGCGAACTGGAAGAACAGTGGCATTTTTCCTCCCTCGAAAAAATCTTCATTGAAGAACGCTTATACAAGGACAAGGCTTTTGAGGATTCTGCCAGCATGGACGAAGCCGTCGCCCACATTGACAAGCGGCTGGAGCCATGGAAACCTAAGTTCAAACGGGAGATTACTAAGGAGGATATCCTTCGGCTGATGGAGATCAAAATGGGCCGGATCCTTAAATTTAATACCCTTAAGGCCGACGAGCTGATTCTCTCCATCGAAAATGAAATTGCAGAAACCCAGCGCAACATTGAACACATTATTCCCTATACAATTGCCTGGTACGAACACCTGAAAACCAAGTTCGGCAAGGGCCGTGAAAGGAAGAGCGAGATACGTAGCTTCGAAAATATCGAAGCTACCAAAGTAGTGGTGGCCAACGAGAAATTGTACATCGACCGGGAAGAAGGATTTGTCGGAACAGGACTGAAAAAGGCCGAATACATCTGCGACTGCTCCGACATTGACGATATCATTGTCTTTCGAAAAGATGGCACCTACTTTATTTCCAAAGTTTCAGACAAGGCATTTGTTGGCAAAAATGTGCTGTATGTGGCCGTTTTTGAGAGAAACAACGACCGGACGATATACAACTTAGTTTACCGCGACGGCAAAGGCGGGAACAATTACATGAAGCGGTTCGCGGTAACCGGGGTTACCCGCGACAAAGAGTACAACATGACCCTGGGAACGGAAGGCTCACGGATACTCTATTTCAGCGCCAACCCTAACGGGGAAGCTGAAGTGCTGCGGATCACCTTCAAGCCACGGCCCAAGCTGAAAAAATTGATTGATGAAGTCGACATGGCCGAACTGGCCATCAAGGGACGGCAGTCGATGGGAAATCTGGTTTCGAAGAACGAGATCCACAAAATAACCCTGAAGGAAAAAGGAATGTCGACCCTTGGTGGCCGCAAGATCTGGTTCGACGAGGATGTTTTGCGCCTCAACGCCGATTCCAGGGGACTCTATCTTGGCGAGTTTACAGGTGATGACAAAATCCTGGTCGTCGACAAGGACGGGTTCTTCCACTTGTACTCTTATGATCTGGAAAACCATTTTGAGAAAAATATCCTCTCCATCTCCAAATATGATCCGGATAGAATAGCCTCCGTGGTTTATTTTGATGCTGAACAGAATTTCCATTACCTGAAACGGTTCCAGATTGAGCCCAATGCAGGCAAGCAATGCCGGTTTATTGGAGATTTTCCTGACAACAAACTGACTCAAATTACCTGGGAAAAACACCCTCAATTTGAAATTGAATTTGGGGGCAATCATGAAGGAAGGGAAAAAGAGATCATCGACGTTTCTGAATTTATTGCTTTAAAATCATACAAGGCAAAAGGGAAAAGAATCACTACTTTTGAGGTAAAGAATATTGTTGAAATCGAACCACTAATCAGGGAGGATGATGAAAATGAAGAAGATGAGGCAGGTCAACCTGAACAACCTTTGCCCGAACAGGAAGAGATGGAATTGATGGACGATAATATTCCTTTTGAAATTATCAGGCCCGGCAAAGATGGCGAACCGGATCAGATGGAACTAATTTTTGAATAATGAGAATTTTTCTGACCGGTTACATGGGATGCGGCAAATCAACCACCGGGCGAAAAGTGGCGGCCCTCATGGGTATGAATTTCATCGATCTCGACAAATACATCGAAGAGCGGTATTTTAAATCTGTTCCTGACCTTTTTGCCCTGGAAGGAGAACAATCGTTTCGCGAGAAGGAAAGACAGGCTTTGCAGGAAGTGGCCCAGTTTGAAGATATTGTCGTTGGAACAGGAGGCGGGGCCCCCTGCTTTTTTGATAACATGAAACTGATGAATGACGCTGGTATTACAATTTATCTCGCCCCTGACATTGAAACGCTTACATCCAGATTGCTTAAGTCCAAAACTGACCGTCCGCTGATTGTTGGAAAATCCACGGAGGAATTGCAACAATTTATCCGACATGCCCTGGAGGTCCGGGGCCCATTCTATGAGCAATCTAAAATTATCATCCGGGGAAAAAATGATATACAACCGGAAGAGGTTTTTATGCTGATTAATGAATATGTAAAAAATAGGAATTAATCAAACCGGATGGCCCTGTCGGGAGAAATGCGGGAGACATACCAGGAAGGCACGATCAGCATCAGCAGTGTAATCACCAAAGTCCCGGCATTCAGCAGCAAAATATGCGTTAGCTTCAGATTGACAGGCACATATTCGAGATAATAAGAGGTTGGGTCCAGTTTGAAAATACCAAAATACGATTGCAACAGGCAAATCCCAATGCCAGCGATGTTTCCCCACAACATTCCCCGTCCGATTAAAAAGAAGGCCAGGTAGAGAAAAATTTTCCGGATGCTGCGATTGTTGCTGCCGACAGCCTTCAGCGTCCCAATCATGGAAGTTCTTTCCAGGATCAAAATCAACAATCCGGAAACCATGTTGAATCCAGCTACTAAAATGATCAGTGTCAAGATGATCCATACATTCATATCAAGCAGGTTCAACCAGTCAAATATCTGTGGATACTTGGAAGTGATGCTGATTGGTCGCAACAGGGTGGAGTCCTGTTCCGAATAGTGGATGGTGAGCTCTTTCACTTTTTTGGTCATCTCACTTAACCGGTCGAAATCGTTAATGGCAATTTCAAATCCGCTTACCTGGTCGGGTTGCCAATTATTTAATTTTTGCA
>JAMDDG010000173.1:0-994 GCA_023488865.1 Bacteroidota bacterium
ACGTTGGAAAGGTCACAAAGTGGATTGACGCAGGTCATTACATCCGGACCAACGACACCTGGCGCGAAGGGGAAATTGACTGGGAACTTACCAGGAAACTGCTTCCACAGGCTTTTCAATTCACGGAGAACAGCGTGTGCCTGACACAAGGATTTATCGGGGCGACAACTTTCAACCTTACCACAACGCTGGGTAGGGAAGGATCGGATTATACCGCTGCCATCATTGCCAATGTGATGGAGGCAGAAAGTGTAACGATTTGGAAAGACGTTCCCGGGATCATGAACGCGGATCCGCATCGATACGATCCGACTGTCAAATTAGAGAAGCTTTCCTACCGGGAGGCCGTTGAAATGACCTATTTTGGTGCAAAAGTCATCCATCCAAAGACAATGAAACCGTTGGTAGAGAAGATGATACCGCTTTATGTCCGTTCATTTATCCATCCGGAAGAGGCAGGTTCGATTATTTGTCACATCGACCATACGATGGAGTACATACCGGTTTACATTAACAAGGAGGATCAGGTACTTATTACCATATCTCCGAAGGACTTCTCTTTTATTGCCGAAGAAAGCATCAGTGATATTTATAAAATTTTTGCTCATAACCGAATGAGGATGAACCTTGTCCAGCAGTCGGCGATGAATTTTTCAGGAGCCATTGACAAACCTGAGCGTGGATTTGAAATACTAATCGAAGAACTGAAAAAAAAATTTGTGGTTCACTACAATGAGGATCTTGAGTTGCTGACAATCAGGTACTACAATGTCGATATCATACAAAAAATGACCCGTGACCGGAAAATTTTTGTTGAACAGCGGACCAGAACAGACGCCAGATTTTTATTGAAATAATTATTTGACCACATTAGTGTCCATTTAAAGTTTTAAGATATCGCTGTAATATTCTTATTATGAGAAAAATGTATTAAAGAAATAAACGTGTTGATTTGAAATTGTAAATAGCATCCAATATTAAACAGGTTGCTATG
>JAMDDG010000173.1:1004-2904 GCA_023488865.1 Bacteroidota bacterium
TTTTCGACAAAACACCGATAAGAGAACTTTTCAATAGGATAGAGAAAGTGGATAATATGCCTGAATATGGTCATGTTCAATTGTGCTTTAATTTTTAGTGGACACTAATGATTTGACCACCTTAAACATTTTGACTGCGCGAAAAGTAGAGCCTCTCTCCTTTTTTTTGTTCGTAGAAAGTCCCTTTCTTACCAGGAAATTGGTTTTCATAAACCAGGTTCCCATTTACAAACGTGTGGCTGACAAAATAATAAAACGACTCGCCCTCGAATGGCGACCAATTGCATTTAGCCTGAATATTCTCTTTGGAAACAGTCCATTTCCCGGCATCCACCAATACTAAATCTGCCTTGTAGCCTTTGCGGATGTAGCCGCGTTTTTCAATGCCGAACAGGTCGGCAGGGGCATGGCACATCTTTTCAACCACTTTTTCAATGGAGATTTTACCGTTTCGGTACATTTCGAGCATGGCGGGTAAAGCATGTTCTACCAGTGGCCCACCTGAGGGCATTTGAAGATAGGGTTGCCCTTTTTCCTCTTCCGTATGGGGTGCGTGATCGGTGGCAATCACATCTATCCGGTTTTCATTGACTGCCTTGATCAGGCTTGCACGGTCGTTGGCCGATTTGATGGCCGGATTCCATTTGATGCGCGCTCCGTATTTTTCGTAATCGGCATCCGAGAACCAGAGATGGTGGATGCAAACTTCAGAAGTTATCTTCTTGTTTTTAACCGGTGCGAACTCGAAAAGCGCAATTTCCGCCGCAGTCGAGACGTGCAGGACATGTAGTCTCGTACCAAATTTTTTAGCCAGTTCAACTGCTTTGGAGGAGGAATTGAAACAGGCACGTGCATCCCTGATCTTTGGATGTTCGCTTACCGGGATCTCTTCGCCATATTTTTCTATAGCTGTAGCAAGATTGGCTTGTATAATATTTTCATCTTCACAATGAACGGCAATCAGCATTTTGGATTTCTGAAAAAGAGAGGATAACGTAACCGGATTGTCGACCAGCATATTTCCGGTGGAAGAACCCATAAATACCTTAATCCCGCAAACTTTTGCAGGATCTGTTTTCAACAATTCTTCAAGGTTATCGTTGGTTGCGCCAATATAAAAAGAGTAGTTTGCCAATGAAACTTCCGATGCACGATCATATTTTTTATTCAGCAGCTCCTGCGTTGTGGCCTGTGGTATCGTATTGGGCATTTCCATAAAAGAGGTGATTCCTCCCGCAACCGCAGCTTTTGATTCGGTATAAATATCGCCTTTGTGCGTGAGGCCAGGCTCGCGAAAATGTACCTGATCGTCAATCACACCGGGCAATAAAAACTTTCCGGATGCATCAATCACCGCTGCCTGGGCTAAAATGGCTTCGGGAACCGTGTCTCTGAAGATCTTTTCGATGATTCCATTGCGGATCAACAAACTTGTATCACGCATTATTTTTCCTTCATTGACCACCTTTGCATTTTTGATAATAATGTCTTTCATGAAAAATACACTTTTTTATATCTTTTTTTTAGGATTTGTAAAATAGCTCGCAATTTTCATTTTGATGACCCCCTTAAATGCTTCGCCAAATATCCCACCGCTCATCTTGGATACTCCCTCTTTGCGATCAGTAAAAATAATCGGGACTTCGACAATTTTAAACCCTAACCGCCAGGCCTTAAACTTCATCTCAATTTGAAATCCGTAACCCTTCATTTTAATACGGTTGAGATCAAGTTGGTCCAGAACGATGCTCCTGTAGCATTTAAATCCGGCTGTTGTGTCCATGATCTTCATTCCGGTGATCGTTCTGACATATTTTGAGGCGAGATAGGACATCAGCACTCTTTTTAATGGCCAGTTGATGACATTTATTCCGGAAATATATCTTGACCCGATGTGATT